>DASRQX010000376.1:0-2445 GCA_035696165.1 Acetobacteraceae bacterium
CGGTTGTTAGGGCCCGCTTAACTCGGGCGTCCCATCTCCGGCATGCGGTTCAGGACATTGACAGCAACCGCCACCTCGGTCGCCTGCTGCGCGTCCGTCTGCGAGCGTAGCGCATCTCCGATTACCCGTTTCCAGCGGCCAGGGCACGCCAGTTGTAGCCCGACGCTTCCTGCCAACCCATACGACCACGCCCGGCAATCTGTTATAGATGCCGGTCGCGCTGTGTGAGTGCGGTCTCGGCCATCTCGCTCGGGACCGCACTTGAACGCGGTAGCACAATGACCATCGCATCGGGATGAGAGGCAGCGACCTCGCGATCGACACCTTCCTGATCACACGCGCCGTCGCCGGTGAACGCGGCGACGGGACGATCAATCTGATCGAGCAAGGGACCGTCCTGCGAGCCGTCGTCAACATCGCTGGTGGTCAGCGCCGCCGCGACGATTTGCCCAGTGTCTACATCGACACCAATGTGCAATTTACGCCACGACCTGCGCCGGCTCGTGCCATGCTTCTCGACCAGCCACTCGCCGGCACCGGACAGCTTCAATCCAGTGCTGTCCACCAACAGACGCACAGGTTCGGCGTTGGCCGGCACTCGCACTATATCCACCGTCTCTGCCCGCCAGCTGAGAGTGGAATGGTCAGGGGTGGCAAGATCCAGACCAAGCAGGCGGATGATCGAGCCGATCAACCCTTCGGTCTGCCGCAGCGCCAGGCGAAACACCGCCCGTAGGGTCAGTCCCGCCGCGATCGCCAGGGCTGAATAGTGCGGCTGACCGCCACGGGTGGTCCGCGGTTCAGCCCGCCAAGCCGCCATCGCCTCTTCGGTGAGCCAGACCGTCAGGCTACCCCGCTGGCGCAGGGCACCATCGTATTCCGACCGGTTCGTCACCCGGTTCCGTTGTCGCGGAATGTGGTGCCGGCCAGCGTCGTTGGTTTTGAACGGCACGGCGGACGTCCGATCTCAGGGAACTGGAGACAGCCTCCTACCCCACCTCCCCGCCGGCACCAACCAGCCGATCCGTGCAACAAGGTCTCAATCACATGTCAGTCGGATGGGGTCAAACTTGGACGCCGATCGTCGTTCGATACGAACGCACAAACTCCGAATGATTTCAATGAGATGTCTGAAATTCGGGGTGGGGTTAAAGTTCAACGCCGATTCACACCAATTTCCACGTCGCGCGCCGAAAGCCTTATGAACAATCTGGTCAACGCCCGGATGAACGAATGTTGACAGATGCGTTGGCCCCCTCGTGGCGCACATCGGATTCTTCAGGTCCGTGCCGCCGTCCTGGACGGTCGGTTCGGCACGACAATCACTCCGATCGCAGCCTGATGCCCCAGGTTTTTACCGCTCCCTCTTCCGTGGTCGCCGGCACCGCGTCCGCCGCTTGCCCCAGCGCATCCGCCACGTACTCCAGAACCCGAACCATCGGCGTCGCGTGCACCCAGCGCGCGCGGCCCAGCCAATGCGCCGCTCCGGCGGAATCCCCCCGCGCCAACGCCTGCAGCGCGGCCACCGTCAGCGCCTGCCCGCGTAGCTCCAGCGCCTGCACCATTCCAAGCTCGGCACGGCATCGCCGGCAGATCGTCGCTCCGTTCAGCCTGGCTCGGCAGATCGGGCACGTCTCCATCGAGTCAGGTCTCGAGATAGAACAGCAGATCCGCCAACTGGCTCCGCGCCTGATCGAGCGCCGCCGCATCGTCCGCCGCCTGGGCGTCACGAATCGCTTCCATCAGGTCGATCATCTCCCGGCGGTCCTCGTCACCCGCTGCATCCAGCCTGGCGCGCGTCTTGTCCAGCAGCGCCGCGACGTCCGCGTCGTTCGCACCGGCGTCGCCGTCCGACGCCGGCTCCGCGCCATTCTCGCCGAACAGCGCGCCGATCCGCTCCCGCGCCTCCTGCAGGTTCGCCGCGTCATAGCGTGTCACCGCCTGGTCGATGCTGATCCGCCGCTCCAGGCCCGTGCTCTTCTCCTGGGCCGTGACACGCAGGATGCCGTCGCGGTCCAGCGCCAGATCCAGCACCACTTCGTTGCCCGACGGCGCCTTGCTCAGACCCTCGACGCGGAACTGGCCGATCTGGATGTTCTGCAGGGCGTCGGCGTTTTCGCCCTGGAAGATGCGCACGTCGACGTCGGTCTGGTTGTCCGCGACGGTGTAGAACACCTCGCTCTTGCGGACTGGAATCGGTGTGTTGCGCGGGATGATCGGCACGTAGCGATAGGGGTAGTACTCCCCGTCGAGTTCGCCCAGCGCGCTAATGCCGAAGGTGTACGGCGTCACATCGACCAGCACGGCGGAAACCTCGGCGCCGGCGATCGCCGCGCCCTGGATCGCCGCGCCCAGCGCCACGCACAGGTCCGCATCCACTTCGCCGCGAGGTTCGTGGCCGAACACTTCCGCCAGCCGGCGCCGGATCATCGGCGTTCGCGTTGC
>DASRQX010000377.1:0-21268 GCA_035696165.1 Acetobacteraceae bacterium
TGGCCGGCCTGCGCCGGCCATGACGGGGGCGGGCAGCGTACGTCAATACCTTCGACCGCTGGTATAATCTGTGTTAAAACTTGGTTTTTACTTTATTTATTTCTTGGTCGCAATCAACGCATGATACGCATCATCGGCACATGAACCAAGCGTATCGAGCACGGTGAACGCGCAGCCGATCATGCGTCCCGACAGATCATTCAGCCGCTGGCCATCAGCGTGTTTTGCGTGAATCATCGTCCTGCATCTGCGCTGAAATTGTTCCTTCGCGATGCCGCGGGCACATGGTTATGCAGGGGCTTGCGATGAACCAGATGTGCAATCCATACCCAGCCCCGGAATCAAGCCATGATCAACCGGTCACAGCCCCTGTGCAGACGGACCCGGACACGACCCCGACCAGCCATCCTTGACACACGCCAGGCCGACGCCAACGCTGCGAGCCAAGCGTCAAGCGTGCCGTTGATCGGGTCCGTCATGCCGGAAGCCGCCTCGCCGCCAGTGCTGTGCGATACCCCGGTGCTGCGCAATATCGTCGTGCTGTGCTATGCTGCTGCCGTCACAGCGGAAACCCCGGCACGCGTCGAACGCGATGGCACCGCCTACGCCGTCTTCCTGGTGGGCACCCGGCACTACGTCACGCAGGACGCCTGCACGCACGGCCCCGGCTCGCTGTCCGAGGGATACGTAGACGGCGACGAGGTCGAGTGCCCCTTCCACCAGGGGCGCTTCCATATCGCCACCGGCCAGCCCGCCGCGCCGCCCTGCACCGTCCCGCTGCGCGTGTGGCCGGCGCGGGTGATCGACGGACGCATCTGCATCGATCGGGAGTGAAACGATGCTGCGAAACGACCAGAACGAGTTGCTGACCCAGACCGGCGCGTCGACGCCGATGGGCGAGATGTTTCGCCGCTACTGGATCCCTGCCCTGCTGGCCGAGGAGCTGGCGGAGAACGACTGCGCCCCAGTGCGGGTCAAGCTGCTGGCGGAACGGCTGATCGCGTTCCGCGACACCGCGGGGCGCTACGGGCTGGTCGACGAGTTCTGCGCCCATCGCGGCGTCTCCTTGTGGTTCGGCCGCAATGAAGAGCACGGGCTGCGCTGCCCTTATCACGGCTGGAAATACGACGTGACCGGCCAGTGCCTGGATGTGCCGTCGGAGCCGGCGGCGAACGGGTTCTGCCAGCGGATCAAGTTGAAATCCTACCCCCTGGTGGCGCGCGGCGACGTGCTGTGGACCTATATGGGGCCGCCCGAGCACCAGCCGCCGTTGCCGGAATTCGAGTTCGCGATGGTGCCGCCGGCGCACAGCTTTACCTCCAAGCGCCTGCAATACTCCAACTGGCTGCAGGCGATGGAGGGCGGCATCGATTCAAGCCACGTCTCCTGGCTGCATCGCGACGCGCTGCGCAGCGATCCGCTGTTGCAAGGCTCGCGCGGCAACCAGTACAACCTGGGCGACGCGATGCCGGTGTTCGAGGTGGTGGACCACCCAGCCGGCCTGTTCATCGGTGCCAGGCGCAACGCCGAGAACGGCGCCTATTACTGGCGGATTACCCCGTGGTGCATGCCGTCCTTCACCATGATCGCGCCGCGCGGCAGCCATCCGGTGCACGGCCATTTCTGGATCCCGATCGACGATGAGATTTGCTGGGCCTGGAGCTTCGCGTATCACCCGACGCGCGAGTTGACACAAACCGAGCTTCAGGCGATGCGCGACGGCAAGGGCATCCATGTCCAATACGTTCCCGGCACGTACATCCCGCGCGCCAATCGCGACAACGACTACCTGATGGACCGCGCGGCACAGAAGGCGGGGCTGACCTTCAGCGGCGTGATGGGCATCGCCATGCAGGATGCCTCCTTGCAGGAAAGCATGGGGCCGATCGCCGATCGCACACGGGAACACCTGACCTCGACAGACAATGGCATAATCATGGCACGCAACCGGCTGATCCGTGCGGCGCGGGCGCTGGCGGAGAAGGGCGAGGCGCCGCCCGGGCTGGATCCGGCGACGCATCGGGTGCGCTCGGCCGCGGTTGTGCTGGGGGCGGAGCAGGCGTTCCAGATCGCGGCGCGCGAGGCGCTGATGGCGCGGCCCGGCGTGGCGCCGGCGTCGGTGTGAGTGGATTCGGGGTGACCGTGGTTCGGTGTGACTGGGGTTCGGGCTGATCGGGGCCCGGTTTACCGGGGCCGGCGGCGGCAGCCCGGGCATTGTGGCATTCAAAAGAACTTGATCTGGCCGGGTCGAGGGCGGTAGCGTATGATGGAGACCTACAACACACATTAAGTGCACACAACAGTCGGGGCTGAAGCTTTCGACGAACAGGGAAGGAAAACGGCCGTGAGCATCATGAGCCGACGGTCGGTTGTGGCCGGATCATTGGGCCTGGCGGCAGCCGGGACCCTCGGGCGGCCGTATATTGCCAACGCCGAGGCAAAGTCAGCTGTCGTCTGGATGAACCAGGGCTTCATTCCTCAGGAAGACGAGGCGTTCAAAAAGGTCGCCGAAGACTACATGAAGGCCAGCGGTAACAAGCTGGACTATAGCATCATGCCGTTCATGGCGCAGAACCAGAAGACGATTTCCGCGCTGACCAGCGGCGACGTTCCGGATCTTGTGTTCATGGACGCGCCGCAGTCGATCCTGCCGCAGAACGCCTGGGACGACAAACTGGTGGATGTCACCGATGTCGTCTCTGCCTATGAGTCGCAGCTCTCCCCGACCGCGAAGTTGTGCTCGACCTTCTTCAACAAGGCGACGAAGAAGCGTGACTACTATCTCTGCCCGGTCAAGCAGGGCGGCACCCCATTCCATATCTGGGGCGATCTGGTCGAGAAGGCTGGCTTCAAGGTGTCGGACGCCCCGAAGACCTGGGACGGGTTCTGGAATTTCTTCAAGCAGACGCAGGCGCCGCTGCGTGCCAAGGGGATGCGCAAGGCCTATGCCCTTGGCCTGCAGATCACCACTGTTGGACCGAACGACGGCAACAACCTGTTCTCGCATTTCATGATCGCCAACGGCGGCCAGGATATCGTTACGTCGGACGGCAAGCTGCACACCGCCGATCCGAAGGTTCGCGAGGCGGCAATCAAGTCATGCGAATTCCTGACAAACGCCTACAAGGAAGGCTACATCCCGCCGGAGGCGCTGAGCTGGAATGACGCCGACGACAACAACGGCTTCCACGAGAAGCTGTTCGTGATGGATTTCGACGGCACGCTTTCGACCGAGCTGGCGATGATCAACGACAAGCAGGCGTTTTTGCACGACATGGTAACGATAGCGCCGATGCTGAAAAATGATGGCACGCCGATGGCGACCCAGGTCGGCACCGGCGGCGGCTTCATCCCGAAGGGCGCGAAGAACGTCGAGGTTGCCAAGGACTTCATGAAGTACTTCATGCAGCCGAAGGTGATGAACGAGAACCTGAAGGGCGGCCTCGGTCGCTGGGTCCCGGCAATTCCGCAGGCCGTGAAGGACGACCCGTGGTGGCTGAACAGCGGCGAACCGTGCCTCAAGCCCTACGTCGAGGAACTCGTGTACAATCCGACCCTGCCCGTGTATGAGGGCTTCACCCCTGCCTGGGGCCAGGTCAGCGCCGAGCAGCTTTGGGGCCAGGCTCATGCCGACGTGATCAAGAACGGCATGAAGGTGGCTGACGCGATCGACAAGGCGTTCAAGCGGGCTGACCAGATCTTCGCGCGAATCGCTGGGTAACCTGACGAGGCAAACATGAGCATCACACAGCCGGCACTGACGGTCGGACGGTCCGTGGCTTCCACGCGGACGGCCCGACAGCGCTGGTTCGGTGGGCTGCACGGTGCGGACTACGTCTGGGCGATGGCGTTCGCATTGCCGTATGTTGCCGTGTTCTTCGCGTTCGTTCTGTACCCCATTTGTTACGGGCTCTGGCTGGGCAGCCAGCCGGAGCTGTACGCCCAGTTGTTTTCGGATCCGCGCTATTTCACCGCGGTGATCAACACGGTGATCTACGTCGGCGTCGGCGTGAACGTGAAGATGTTCCTGGCCCTGATGCTGTCAGGGTTCTTCATGCGCAAGCGCTGGTGGATCAAGGCGCTGCTGGTGGTCTTCATCCTGCCTTGGGCGACGCCCGCACTGCCGGCCTATATGTCGATTCACTGGTTCCTGAATGGCCAGTGGGGCATGCTCAACAATGTGTTGTGGTTGCTGACTGGCATCGATGGACCGGTCTATCTGAATTCGCACTGGAGCGGGCTGGCTTGCAACATCGGTGCGTATATCTGGAAGAACCTGCCGTTCTGGACGGTGATCCTGCTGGCCGGAAGGATGGCGGTGCCGCAGGAGTTGTATGAAGCGGCGGACGTGGATGGCGCGACGGGCCTGCGCCGATTTACCAATGTGACGTTTCCGCTGCTGGCGAACCTGTATTTCGTCTGCATCCTGCTTGATACCGTGTTTGCCCTTGGCGACTTCAACGCGACCTATTTTGTCTCCGGCGGTGGGCCGGCAATGTCCACCGAGGTGCTGGCCACGCTGGGCATCCGCTACGCCTACACCGTCGCGCTGCCTCGGCTGGGCGTGGCGGAGGTCATGACGGCCCTGCCGGTGCTGATCCCGCTTGTCTACATCCTGATGCGGAAACTTCGCATGTCGGAGGCGCAGCTATGAGTGCGACGTACGGCAGAACTGTCGCCACCGGCCCGACCGGTGCCCGCAAGACGGACGAGGGTGCCGTGCGGGTGGTGCCCGCGCGGAAGTCGGGGCCGAACTATCGGCTGCGACGCTACGGGGTGGAGGCGCTGACCATGGTGTTCGGACTGGTGATCGCCATCTGGTCGATCACGCCGATCTACAACATGTGGATGATCGCGCTGGACAGCCACGATGACGTGTTCGCTGGCGCGATCTGGCCGGAACATCCGTCGCTGCAAAGCTTTGTTGTCGTGGTGACCCAGGGCTTTTGGTACCTGGCGAATTTCTGGCATCAGTTCGGCAACAGTTTCTACGTCGGCCTGACGACGATGTTCCTGACGCTGCTGATCGGCTCGCTGGCCAGCTTCACGGTCGGGCGGTTGCGGCTGCGCAACGGCTGGATGCTGACGAATGCCGCGTTGATGACCTACGTCATCCCGGCGTCGTTCCTGGCGATCCCGTTTTATCGGATCATGCAGATCTATGGGTTGACCAACAACCTGTGGTCAGTGATCGCGGCCTTGACGACGTTTGCCACGCCGTATGCGATCTTTATCTTCTCGCAATACGGCAAATCGATCCCGTTGGAGCTTGACGAGTCGGCGCGGATCGATGGCGCCAACCCGTTGCAGATCTACTATCGGATCTACCTGCCGCTGATGGCGCCGGCCTTGGTGGCGGTTGGCACCTACGCGCTGTTGCTGGCGTGGAACGAGTATCTGTACAACTTCCTGCTGCTGTCCACACCACAGAGCATGACGGTGGCGGTCGCGTTGGCACAGTTCCTCAACAGCGATGAGTCGCCGTGGAACTACATGATGGCGACCGCCATCATCTACGCGCTGCCGCCGATCATTTTGTATTACGGGTTCCGCCGCTACATGGCGGCAGGGCTGACCATGGGCGGCGTCAAGGGGTAGCTGCGACGACCGCCGCGGCTGCGCGGGGTGGGACGATGAGCAGCACGCAGCAGGCTCTTGGGTTTGGCGGGCGCATGACGGTCAGCCGGTCGCGGCGTCCGCCATGGCGTTTCCGGCTGCAGGGCTCCGACACTGCCTGGGCGATCGCCTTTGTCATTCCGTATGTGGCGATATTTGCCGCTTTCCTGATTTATCCAGTCGTGTACGGGCTGTGGATGGGCAGCGATCCATCGCTCTACGGACTGCTGTTCACCGATCCGCTGTATCTGAGAACGGCCATCAACACCCTGCTGTTCGTCGTCATCGGCGTGAACGTGCAGATGTTCCTGGCCTTCCTGCTGTCCGGCTTCTTCATGAGCCGAAGCTGGTGGGTAAGGTCTCTGCTGGCCATCTACCTGATCCCCTGGGCGTTGCCCGCGATGGTCGTGTTCACCTCGATCCACTTCATGCTCGTCACGCAATGGGGCCTGCTCGACAGCCTAGTCCGCATCGTGACCGGCCATGACGGACCACTTTTCCTGACGCATGAATGGGTTGCCACGGGGGCGAATATCGTCTCGTTCATCTGGAAATGGATGCCGTTCTGGACGCTGGTGTTCATTGCCGGGCGGATGGCGATCCCACAGGACATCTATGAAGCAGCCGACATCGATGGCGCGGGCGGCGTGAAACGGTTGGTGTACGTCACGTTCCCCTTGCTGGGGAATGTCTATCTTATCTCCACCCTGCTCTCCACTGTCTGGGCATTGGGCGACTTCAATACCGTGTATTTCGTCTCGAGCGGTGCGCCAGGGAAGCTCACCGACGTGCTGTCCACCTACGGCTTCCACGAAGCCTTTGACTTCGGCTATCCGAACCTCGGCGTGGCCGCGATGATGTCGGCGCTGCCGATACTGATTCCGCTGGTGATTCTGCTGATGCGGCGCGTCCGTGCGACCGGGGTGCAACTATGAGCGCTGCATTGCTGTCTGAGCAGCCCCCCGCGCGGGCGACGCATTCGCCGCGGCGTCGCCGCCGGCGGCGACTGTGGACCAGGGCGGCAGGGGTGACGCTTGGCGTCGGGCTGCTGATCTGGACGCTGCTACCGGTCTACAACATGATTCTGATGGCGCTCGATTCCGACGCCGACGAGTTCACTGGCAGCATCTGGCCACCTGATCCCGATTTCTCCAGCTTCAGTTCTGTCTGGAACGAAGATTACTGGTTGATGGACCATTTCTGGCACCAGTTCGCCAACAGCATCTACCTGGGCCTGGCGACAATGGCGCTGACCGTGCTGATCGGTTCGCTGACCAGCTTCTCGCTTGGGCGGATGCGGCTGCGCAAGGGATGGCTCGTCACGGATTTCGCACTGCTGACCTACGTGTTGCCGACGGCGTTCCTGGTCATCCCGTTCGTTCACATCATGCACAAATACGGCATGATGGACAGCCTGTGGGCGGTGATCGCGGCGATGGTGACGTTCGCCACGCCATACGCTATTCTGATCCTGCATCAATACGGCAAGCTGATCCCGATGGAGTTGGACGAGTCAGCGAAGATCGACGGCGCCTCACCATTGCAGGTGTATCTGCGCATCTACCTGCCGCTGATGGCACCCGCGCTGGTCGCGGTCGGCGTCTACGCATTGCTGATGGCGTGGAACGAATACATTTATCAGTTCCTGCTGTTGTCCTCGACCCGCAACATGACGGTGGCGGTGGCCATCGACCAGTTCTTCGACAGCGACGAGGCGCCGTGGAACTACATGATGGCGATCGCGATCATCTATTCGCTGCCGCCGATCGCGATCTACTTCGCGCTGCGCCGCTTCATGGTGGCGGGCCTGACGTTCGGCGGGATGAAGGGTTAGGCGGCGTGCTGCCGCACCGATCCATGGCGGTCGCGTCGCCATGAATGTTGCGTGGGCAGCACGCTGGGGCGACCGCGCGGGTTATGCCGCCCGCGCCGACGCGGGGTGCCGGTCGCTGGCGCATCCGGCTGAGTTGCGGGGTACCGGGTTGCCGGCTTCCGACCGGCAGCGGTTGTTACAGGATCGCGCGACGCGCTCGTCCGCTGTGCCGATGGCGCTGTCGGTCCTGGCGCATACTGCGTGCGTGATTGCATTCACGCTGGCCGAGCCAAGCCGGATGGCGCCGCCCGACATTCCGGACGCGGCACGTGTTGCGATGGTGTTCGAGCCCGCGCCTGTGGCGCCGCCGGCTTCGTCGACACCGGCGCCGGTGGCTTCGTCGCTCATGGTGCCCCCGGCGCTCCCGCTCGTTGCGCCACCGGCTGAGCCTAGAGTCCTCCCGTCGGAAACTGAAACGAGCCCCGCGGCAGCGGCGGCAAGCGAGCCGCCAACACCCGTTGCGCAACCGTCGGCGATCCAAGCGCCAGTTCCGCCGGCCCTGCCCGCCCCGGCTCCGCTGGCCCCTGCTTCGGCGCCGGTTCGCCTCACGCGGTCAGCGCCCAGGGCTGCCTCAGCTTCGACGCGAACGACGTTGCCACAGCGGCAAGCCACCGTGCGGCCCAACGGCGCGCCCGCCAGGAAACTCGCCAGCCTTACGCCGCCGCCTTCGCCCACGGAGGCTCAATCGGCGGACGTTGCCGTGGCCCGCTCCGCGGCGCCGGCCCCGCTGATTCCTCCGCGACCCGTCGCCGGCATGGCAACCAACCGCGCGCCAGCCTACCCGCAAATAGCCCTGAGCCGCGGCGAAACGGGACGCGTGATGCTGCGCGTCAGCGTGTCCGCGGATGGCAGGCCGCTGGAGGTGGACGTCGCAGAGACCAGTGGCTATCCCAGCCTCGACGTTGCCGCCGAGGCGGCGGTGCGCCGATGGCAGTTCATTCCGGCGACGCAGGCCGGTAGCCCGGTTGCCGCGATCGCTGAGGTTCCGGTTCGATTCAGGCTCGACAATTGATGTCGCGCCACTTGCGACGCCACACGCGTCAGGCGATGCCCAGCGTCATCGCCATCCGCACCAGATCGTTGGTCCGTGTCACACCGAGCTTGGCCTTGATATGGCTGCAGGCGTTAGCGACGGTTTTGTAGCCGATGCCAAGCGCATTCGCGATCTCTGTCAGGCTCATGCCTTCGGCCATTAGCCGCATGATCTCGAGGTCGCGTGCCGTAAGATCCTGCAGGTCACGGCCAGGCGACATTTTTTGCAGCGCCAGTTCCTGGGCGATCTCGTTTTCGATGTACCGACCGCCCTCGGCCACGCGCCGGACCGCCGTCAGCAGTTCGTCCGCCGATGCATTCTTGCTGAGGTAGCCGCGCGCACCGAGCTCCATCGCCCGCGTGGCATACAGCGGTTCCGCGTGCATGCTCAGCACCAGGATGCGCACCGTCTTGTCCTCCAGCAGCATCCTGCGCAGCAGCTCCAGGCCGCCGATGCCCGGCAGGTTCAGATCGAGCAGCACCAGATCCGGACGGTCTTGCCGCAATCGCAGCAGCGCGTCCCGTCCGGTCGCGGCCTCCCAAATCTGCGTGTCCGCCACCGAGGTCAGCAGATTGCGCAGACCGGAACGAACAATCACATGATCGTCGACCAGGAGTATTTTCATTCCGGCGCAACCATGTTCTGCGATTGCAGCGAATGCACGCTCGGCAGCCAGGCGACAAGTGCCAGCCCCCTGCCGTTGCCGCCCTGCCGGATCGAAAGTGAACCGGCCATTGCCATCACGCGCTCCCGCATGCCGACAAGGCCAAGCTGCGTGGGATCACGGTTGGTGATGCCATCCGTCGCCATGCCGATACCGTCATCCGCCACCTTGACTGTGATCCCGTCGGCGTCGGCGTGTGCGATGGCAATCTCCACCAGCGCCGGCTTCCCATGCCGGATCGCGTTGCTCACGCCTTCCTGGACGATGCGGTAGATTGTCTCCTTGAGATCATCGCCGATGCGATCCTCTTCGACCGAGACAGTGACGATGAACGCGGTGTCGGGACGCCGGCTGCGCCAGAACGCGGCAAGCCGCTCGATCGCGGCCTGCAGTCCGATCGCCCGAATGGGGCGCAGGCGCTCGAGGATCACCCGCACGTGACGCTGCATCCGACTGACCGCATCGTGGATTGCCGCCACCTGCGTCGGAATGGCATCGATACGATGACTGCCCGCGAGACGTTCGATCGTCGCCGCGGTCATGTCGACCGCGAACAGGAGTGGCCCGATCTCGTCATGCAGGTCCCGCGCGAGATCGGCGCGCTCTTCGGCCTGCAATGTCAGCAGCCGCTCGTTCAGCCGGCGGTTCTGCGTCGCCACGGTGGCAAGCTGCCGGGTCATCAGATTGAATCCGCTCGCCAGGCGCGCCAGTTCCGGCGGACCACCTTCCGGCACGTGACCGTAATAGTTACCCTTGCCGATTTGCTGAAACGCGGTCGACAGGTTCTCCATCGGCCGCAGGGCGCGCCCGACGATGGCGCAGAGTAGCAACGCGCTCAGCACTGCGAATCCCGCGAGCACCAGCACCGCGTCACGCGACTGCGCCCAGACCTCGCCGATCTCGTTGATTGGATCGGTCTGCAAGACGACGGCATCGCCGTCGTCGCCGGGTGGCACCGGAACGCGAACCGGGTCGAGTTTTCCCCCGATCAGGTAACGGAACCAGCCCGGCGCCGGGTCCGTCGGAACGAGCAGGCGGGACACGGCGAGCGGCTGGTCCCGCGCATCCAGCAGCGTCGCGCGTACGTGGCGGTTGCCGTTGAACGTCGCGACCAGGTGGCGCAACTCTTTCACGGGATCATCCCGGGTGACAAGCTCATCGATCCCATTACGGATCGTTTTTGTGCCGACGTCGAGCGCGGCGCGCAGTTCGGTCCGCACCGAGTGGGCCGCGCGCCAGGCCACGAGCACACTGCCGCAGGCCAGGCTGACCAGCAGCACCGACCCGATCAATGCGATAAGCCGCGCGCGCAGCGGCATGGCCCGTTTCCCCATACTTCGGTGCTTCACGCCCATTGCAGGTCGAGCAGCGAATTCGGGAAACATTCTCACGAAGATCGGGAAGTTGCGCCATAGCCATCTGATGCGCCACGCGGTCCTATGCGGTTCCGGACAGGGTTTTGGGAGGCATCTCCGTGCGAGCCGGACCTGGACATGGCATTGCGGCGTTGGCGATCCTGCTGGCTGGCACTGCGGCCGCGCAGACCCCGCCGCCGACGAACATGCCCCCGACGGCCACTCCGCAGACCGCCACTCCACAGACGGCCGCCCCACGGACGGCCGCCCCGCGGACCGCCACCCCACAGACGGCCACTCCACAGATGGCCAGCCCACAGACGGCCACGCCACCGACGACCGCGCAGCAAACTGCCCCGCCGATTACCGAACTGCCACCGGTCACCGTCATCGGCACCACGCCGCTACTCGGCTCGGGTGTCGACCGCGACACGGTGCCGGCTGAGACCAACGTGCTGAGGGGCGACGACCTGACGCGGGGCGGCACCACCTTGCCGGATCCCGTTCGGGCACTGCATGAGCAGGTCGGCGGCGTCAACCTCGATTCGGCATCGGGCAACCCCAATCAGCCGACCCTGATCTATCACGGGTTCCTGGCATCGGCGCTACAGGGCACGCCGCAAGGGCTTGCAGTCTACGTTAACGGCGTCCGCTTCAACCAGGCGTTTGGCGACACCGTCAATTTCGACCTGCTGCCCGACATGGCGATCGACCAGATGAACCTGGAGGGGTCCAACCCGGTGTTCGGCCTGAACGCGCTGGGCGGCGCGCTGAGCGTGCAGCTCAAGAACGGCTTCGCCTATCACGGCGGCGAGCTCGAGCTGAGCGGCGGATCGTTCGGCACGTTCGGCGGCGGCTTCCAGTTCGGCAAGCAGATCGACAATACCGCGATGTATGTCGCGGTGAGCGGGAAGCATCAGAACGGCTGGCGCGATCTGCAATCGTCCGACCTGGAGAATTTCTACGGCGATATCGGCTGGCGCGGCGACACCGGCGAGCTGCATTTCAGCACCTTGCTGGCCAATTCGAGGCTGAACGGACCGGGCACGTCGCCGGTGGAACTGCTCGCCGCCGACCCCGCCGCCCAGTTCACCGGCCCCAACGCGGTCTACAACACCTTCGTGCAGGTGAGCCTGTCGGGTAATGTCGCCATCAGCGATACGATCTCGCTCCAGGCCGTGACCTACTATAACAATTTCCTGCAGCGCGTGACCAACGGCAACGCCCCGAACGATGTGCCATGCAACGACGGGTCGGGATTGCTGTGCTCTGATCCCGGCCCCCCTCCCGTCCCCAGCACCACAACCGGCGGGGCCACGATCCCGGCCTTCCTCGGTGCGAGCCCGTTTTCCTATTCGGAGTTGGACAACCAGACCACGAACACCAACGGCTATGGTGCCTCGATCCAGGCGACCGATACGCAGACGGTGTTCGGCTTCAAGAACCATCTGGTCGGCGGCATGAGCTTCGACGGTGCACAGAGCGAGTTTACTGCCGCGTCCTTTGCCGGCGGCATTACCCCCGACACCCGCGTGTTCATCGGCCCCGGCATCATCATCGACGAGCCCGGCAACAACGTGCCGGTTCGGGTGGGGATCAGCGATGCGTATTACGGCGCGTTCTTCGCCGACACCTTCAACGTCACCGACCGTCTGGCACTGACCGCATCGGGCCGGTTCAACGCGGCGCAGATCAACCTTAACGACCAGAACGGCGGCGATCTGACCGGCAATCACTACTATTCGCGCTTCAACCCGGCGGCCGGCGTGACCTATAAGGTGACACCCTGGCTGACCGCCTATGCCGGCTACGCCGAGGCGAACCGCGCGCCCACGCCAGCCGAACTTTCCTGTGCGGGCCCGAACGATTCTTGCAGCCTGGCCAACTTCTTCGTCGGCGACCCAAACCTCAAGCAGGTGATCGCGCACACCTTGGAGATCGGTTTGCGTGGTACCGTGCGCATCGGCGATGCCGATCGTCTGAGCTATGATCTCGGCTTCTACCGCAGCAACCTCGACGACGACATCGTCTTCGTCAACAGCGTGACCTTGAACCGGGCGTTCTTCACCAATGTCGGGCAGACGCGCCGGCAGGGGGTGGACGCCAGCATCCAGTACAAGGCGCCGCGTTGGTCCGCCTACCTCGCCTATACCTTTACTGACGCAACCTATCAGAGCGGCTTCGTGGAAGCTGCCGGCAACAACCCGGCCGCCGACGCCAACGGCAACATCACCATCAATCCCGGCGACCGGCTACCAGGTGTGCCGGTGCATCAGGGCAAAGCGGGTGTGACCTACCATGTCACCGACCAGTGGACGGTTAGCGGCGTCCTGATTGCGCAAAGCGGGCAGTACCTGTTCGGCGACGAGGCGAACCTGACGCCTCAGTTGCCGGGCTTCGTCACGCTGAACCTGAGCACCAGCTATCAGCTTACGCCCAACATTCAGTTCTTCGCCTCGGTCGAGAACGTTACCGATGCCAAATACTACACCTTCGGCACGTTCTCGCCGACCACGTCGGTGTTTCTGGCACAGGCGCCGAATGCGACCAATCCGCGTGCATATAGTCCCGCTGCGCCGGTCGGTGGATTTGGTGGGGTGCGGATCACGTTCTGATGGAGCCGCGCAATGCGCATGCGGAACGGGCTGCGGCTCCGGCGGGCCGGCGAAATTGGCGTTGCCGACGCGCGCCCGCTTGTGTCGGTGCCAATCGGCACCGGCTGCCGACGTGCGACGATTGAGCCGACGTGCGGAGCGACCGCGTCTCAGCGGCAGCCTGGCGCGCCTGGGTTCACGCCGCACCCACCCGGGGTTGAATTGTAACGCTCATGCGGAGCGGGCGGTGTGACTTCGCCGCCCTGTGTGTTGCCGTGGGACGTGCATTCGCAGTATCCGCCAACGGGCATGGAGGTGGGGCAGGTCAACCGATCCGCTCGGCAGGTATTCGCGAGGGCCTGGCCGCCGGCTAGCGCCATGGCGGTGACGAGCGCGGCGGCCAGATTTCCGGGAGATTTCATGCCGGTCAGCCTTTCATGGTCCGGGCAGGGTGCTTACCGCGGGCAACGCGGTGGAGCACTGATATTTAGCACTCACGTTCGCCCGCTGTTCTAACAAGTGCGAGATAGGTCATCACCCTGCCGAGATCGCCATCATCCCGCAACAGTGTGAGAACCCGGGTTAGCCGGGACCTCCATCAATCAGGCCTGCTCGACTGCCATGCCCTTGCCGGCCAGCTCCTGCCTGGCGTTCTCGTTCTTGGTCAGGTGCAGTAGACCCATGCCGCGCAGGACATTGGGTGCCTTGGTGAACTGGATGTTGTCGTAGCCGACGATCTCGATGCGATTGCCCCATGGGTCGCGGAAGTCAAGGAAGCGGCCGTCGAGCAGCGTGACGCCGGCAGCCTTGAGGGCACTGCGCACCGCTTCCTTGTCGTCGACGACCAGGCCGAAATGGCGGCCGTCGTCCGCCGGCTGTTTGCGGCCCTGTTGAAGGGCGATGAACTGGTCGCCCAGCTCGATGAAGGCCATGGTCTCGCTTCTGCCGCGCAGTTCGAACTCGAAGAGGCGTCCGTAGAAAGCCAGCGCCTCGTCGATGTTGCCCACTTCCAGCGCCACATGGTTCACGCCTACGACATGCGCCTTTGAGGTATCAGCCATCGGACACTCCTGTTGCAGTCTGGCTATCAATTGGGGAGGGCCTTCGCGTGGCGCAATCGCATCCATGATGGATCGGCGGTGCATGAAGGAGGTCGCGATACCCGCAAGCAAGGTAATTGCTTACGTCCCTGCACGCGCGAGGGTATGTGAAATGCGGGCGGGCTGCCGGTCCTGCGCGGCAGCCATGAAGAAGAAGGTTTTAACGCAAATACACGCAAATGGGCCTGCGGTCGTACGGACGCCGAGCCACTCCGGCAATTTTCGGGTGCGCTCCGCCGAAGGCATTTATAAAACGAAGAGAAGGCTAGGATTTGGCTCGGAAAGCCGGACCACATGGATCTATTTGCGTACATTTGCGTTATTTGCGTCAAAGACCTTCTTCTTCCCTTCACTACGTAATTGCTCACCAGCCCCTCACGCGCGAGACCTCAGTGATTATCTTGATATCATTCTCCAGGCTTCGCTGCCTCGGTGGTGATTATTGGTTACATGAAGTTATCCAAGGTACGAATTTCCATGGACGAATGGTATATTATATATTACGACTACGTAACCTTTCATACCGGCGCAGTTTCCGCACAGGTAGCCTGGCTGCTGCCGCTTCGGGTGGATAGCGGAATTTGCACCGTCAGTCGCGACAGTAGGCGGGGTGATGGAAAATCGCAGTGCTCACCCACACAAAGTCGGCACAGCGGATCGGCGCGGATAGCAGGATGTGTGAGCGTGGTGCGTGCTGTTTCGCGGCTCAACTGCTGCGCTCGCCCGCCCCGGGTTAAGTGCCGGGGGTGGGTCCATAGGCGTCGGGATAAGGGCTGACTGGGGCAAATATTCTCGTCCTCCCCTTGAGGGAGGGGACTGGGGGAACGGGTCGAGCACGCACCGCCGGGGTGTTTCGACCCCTCCCCCAACCCCCTCCCTCAAGGGGAGGGGGAGAGGCGTTAGGTGTGGTCTAGTTCTTGTAGTCGGGCTCGGTCTTGTCGAGCATCCGCTTCAGGGCGTCGAAGTGCCAGTCGTATGGCTTGCGGCCGCCGTAGGTCTCGCCCTTGCGGTAGCAGGCCCAGGTGTCCTGGATGACGTTTTCCGGCAGGGTCTTCAGTGGCCGGCCGGTCCACATCGCATAGAGCTGCACCTGCGCGACGCGCTCGGTGTAGTACAGCAGGTCGTAGGCCTTGGCGACCGAACTGGCGACGATGCCGACGCCGTGGTTGGCCATCATCAGCACTTCCTTGTCGCCGATCAGGCCGGCGAGGCGCTCGCCTTCCTCCGGATCCATGGCAGGGCCGGCGTAGGTGTTGTCGTAGACGGTGTGCATCATGATGCCGAGCTCGGTCTGGCCGATCGGCAGGATGCTCTGGTCCTCGAGCCGCGCGAGGGCGCTGCCGAAGGGCATGTGGGTGTGCAGCACGGTGTCACCGTGCGGCACCAGCCGGTGGATCGGCGCGTGGATGCAGTAGGCGGAACGTTCAATCAGGCCCTCGCCGGCGAGCAGGGTGCCGTCATAGCCGACTTCCATGAGGCAGCTCGCGGTCACCTCTGACCAGTGCAGGCCGAACGGAATCTGGTAGTAGCGGTCGTTGTGACCCGGGACGCGCGTGGTGAAGTGGTTGAAGATGCCTTCGTGGAAGCCGTGCTGCACGGCCATGCGATGCGCGGCTGCTAGATCGATACGCGTCTGCCACTGCGCAGCATCGACCTCTGTGGTGGTTCCGATTGACTCCAACGGCATTGGCTTCTCCTGCCCGACACGAATTTCGCATTGCAGCATCACTCCGGCGGGGCGCTACGTCAATCTGGATTTGGCCGGATTTTGACGGAAATTCGCGGGAAATGGCCATTTCCGCGCGATGGCGCTGTCTTTTCGGGCGGTTTCGTGGGGCGGCGGGTACCATCCGCGACCAGGCATTGCGCGCCCGCCATCCGCTGATGCGCGTGGCCCGATCGACCTGAGTGTGGTCCTGCGGCGGCCGAGCGCGTCGAGGCACTACCGCAGCACCGGTCCGATCCCAGGTGCCCGAATGATCGACTCTTCGGTGCTACCCCCGTCATGCCGGCGCAGGCCGGTATCCACGACTTGCCTTCGTTGCAGCAAAGAAAGTCGTGGAGACCGGCCTTCGCCGGCATGACGGGGGGTAGCGGCCCGTGCGTCATTGTTCACAGCCGTTAGTATGATCCCCCCGGTCTGATCTCCATTATTGACCAGACTGCGACAACCGATCAGGCGGCTGCGGCTCGAAGCGGTGCGTCGAACAGCGGATACCGGGTCGTGCAGCCGACCAGCAGATGTAGTTCACTGGGACCGTCGATGCCGTCGAACAAGGAAGCGGGCAGGCTCGCGTCCCCGTCCGTCCACCGGAAACCATTCCGTGACTCAAACGGATGGAATCCTTCGCCGAGCGAGGTATCCCATGCTTCGATCAAGCGCAGCTCGGCGCTCCGCCACAACATAACGCGCCGCAACGCAACACCTAGAATGCGTGGATCGCGCACCAGTCCGAGTTCCGCTGGCACCACTGAGCGGGAGACGACCCGCACCTCTCGCGGCGGCCCGGTTAGTTGAAATGCATAAACGCCGTCGGGTTGCCGCTGACCATCCACGCGTCTGCCATCGACCAGCAGGTGCAGGTCGGGCTGATCGGTTGCCGGGACCGGGATGCCCGGGCCGGCTCGGTCCAGCAGGCGTCGCCAAACCGCATCCACGATCGGGCCGCCGGTCAACACTGGTGCACATGCTTCGTGCGGTGGTGAATCCCAGCCATCGTTGGAATTACGGAACAACCAGCGATTGCCATCGTCGCGGTAGCTCTCGGCGGGCGCACCTTCCGCCACCAGAACATCATGTGTTTCGAGTTCAATGTGATAGATGCTTACTTCCTGCGCGCGATCGTCCCACAGAATCGAACGATGATTCACCAGGAATTCCGCCGGAATCAGCACGTTGTCGACGTACAGCGAATGACCCTTGGTCACCCGCAGATCACGCTGTGGCACGTTGTCGGCCAGCGCGCCTTTGCGCAGGATCACTGGTGTGGCCGCATTTCGCCGTCCCGGGGTGGCCAGCGCACGCCCGATGCCGATCCAGACGATTGGGCGCGCCTTATTGGTGCGGGTCAGTACCAGATCACCGACTTTGAGGAGATCTACCGGCACGTCGCCACGCGGGGTCGCGATCAGAGTGCCAGCGCAAAAGCAGATGAAGGGAGCGGACGTATCGAGCGCAGGTGCGTCGGCCATGAGGTCCAGCGCGTTACCCGATCCGGTGGACAGTCCATTGACGAGCTCACCGGAGGTCATTCCATAGGTCGTGTTGTCGCCAACCGTGGCCGTTGTGCTGGCGTCACCATTCCAAACAAAGGTCGCGCCACTGCCGTAGTTGTTGATGACCGTGTTGCCGGTCACGTCCAGCGACGAACCGGCGTATACAACGCCTGATTCAGCTTCTCCGAACGCGATCATATTCGAGTTCTTGTTGGTGGGGGGTGCCTTCTCGATGACGTTGTTCTTGACCACGTCGTTGCCGCCGTTCGGCAGGTTGATCTCGTAGCTGCCGGTTCCCGTCGAGTCGTCGATTCGGGAATTCTCGATCGTCGTGTTTGCCGCCCGGCTTTGGATGTCGTTGCCCACAATGGGCTGATTGAAATAGCTGTTGTCGACGGTCAGTTGCTGGATGTCACCGACGTAGAGGTTGTGCGTCAGGCCGTAGCCGGCGCTGGAGGAGTCGCCGACGCCGTTGTCGACGAATTCCGTGTTGTTGATCGTGATGGAGCCGGTTCCGTTCACCTCCGGTGTGCCCAGCAACCCGTCCTGGTTGCCGTGGAAGTAGGAATTGTTGATCGTCAGGTTGCCGGACTGGTAGCGCACACCCGCGCCGTTTGCACCGTCGCCGTCGCTGATCGCGGCACCTGAGAATTCCAGGTGGTCCAGCGTCACGTTCGGGCTGCTGCTTCCCGTGCCGATGACGAGAATGCCCTTTCCGTCAGGCGGCGGCTCGGTCGCGACGAGGTTCACCAACCCGCCGACACCCTCGATGGTGATGCTGGTGGTAATGATGGAGAAATCGTTGGTGTAGGTGCCGGCCTGGACCTGGATCACGTCGCCATCCTGCGACGCGGCGATGGCGCTCGACAAAGTGCTGAATTCGAATCCCGCGCCGGCGCCGACCGTTAATGTTGCCATGTGTTCCTGCTCCCGTGGCGAAACAGATCATCAGCAGTCCGAGTCATGGTGCGGTCAAGGGCACCGGGAGTGATTGATGTTTATTTTATGTTTATTCTACGGGGTTGCGGGTGATCTTCTCGTTAGAGTTGCGGGCAATCCTCTCGTTAGAGTTGTGAGTGATCTTCTCGTCTCGCGTTGCTCCAGCGACGCTGCTGTCGCCATATTTCGCCCGGTAATTTCGCCGCGCGGGCTTCCCGGCGGGTCGGGGTCGGCTTTTGCGAAGACGGGTGCAGGGCGGCGGGCAATGATGGGTGGGGGGCATCATCCTGATCGGGTGACTGGCATTCTGCCCGGTGTCTGCCGGATGTCCGTGGGTGTTCCGCAGGGCGTCCCATTCGGTGTCCCCATGGGCGTCCGGTTGGCGTCCCCTTGGGACGTCCGCTGGGCGCCGTGTCTGAACCGGTGGTAAACCTTTTCCGCCGTACATCGCGGCCATGGCAGCCCTGGGCCCGATGCGCATCCTGACCGACTTCGCCGACGAAGCTGTGATACTGCCGCTGATCGCCATGGTCGCGTTGATGCTCGGCGTGCTGGGCTGGCGGCGCGGCGCGCTGGCATGGGTGGTCGCGGTCGGCTGCAGTTTCGCCTCGGTGCTGGTGCTCAAGGTGGTGCTGACGACCTGCGGGCCGGTGTTCGACATGGCCCCGCTGCGCAGCCCGAGCGGTCATACCGCGGCGGCCGCGGTGATTGCCGGCGGCATTGCGGTCGCGCTGGGACGGGGCAGATGGTCGGTTGCGGTCGTTGCCGGTCTCGCCGCCCTGCTGATCGGGGCGACGCGCGTCGCGCTCGGGCTGCACTCGATACCGGAGGTGGTGGTGGGCGGGGCGCTGGGCGTGCTGGGCGCGCTGGGGTTTGGCTGGCTGGGGGGCAGGCCGCCGGTGCTGCAGCTGCGCTGGCTGTTCGCGGTCATTGTCGCGGTGGCGCTGCTGTTGCATGGGCAGCACCTGAATGCCGAGACGCGGATCCGCACCGCCGCTTATGCGCTGATGATCTGCCCGGTCTCAATGCCTCCGGCGACGTTGGCGGGGGCTTCCGCGACGAGGCTTCCGTGACGGGTGCATGGTTGACGGGGACTTCGTTGATAGGTCCATCGTTGACGGGTGCATCGTTGACAGGTGTATTGTTGACGGATGCACTGTTGACGGACGCATCGTTGACAGGGCCATCGTTGACGGACGCATCGTTGACGGACGCATCGTTGACAGGTGCATCGTTGACGAGTGCATCGTTGACGAGTGCATCGTTCACGAGTGCATCGTTGACGAGTGTAACATCGACGTCGGCGTTACCCCGGGCATCATCGGACCGCTCGCCGGCGGCGCTCTCAGCGGCAAATGCGGGCGATCAGGCGCGGCCGTAGGTGTCCTCGATCCGCACGATGTCGTCCTCGCCCAGATAGGCGCCGGACTGCACCTCGATCAGCGTCAGCGGGATCTTGCCGGGGTTCTCCAGCCGGTGCACGGCGCCGAGCGGCACGTAGATGCTTTCGTTCTCGTGCAGCAATGTGGTCGTGTCGTCGCGGGTGACCACCGCGGTGCCGCTGACCACCACCCAGTGCTCGGCGCGGTGGAAATGCTTCTGTAGCGACAGCTTCTCGCCTGGCGAGACGACGATGCGCTTGACCTGGAAGCGATCGCCTTGGATCAGGCTTTCGTAGAAGCCCCAGGGGCGGTAGGCGCGGTTGTGCGCCACCGCCTCGTGCCGTCCGGCCGCCTTCAGCCGGTCCACCAGCTTCTTCACGTCCTGCGCGGCGTCGCGGTGCATCGCCAGCACGGCGTCCTCGGTCACCACCACGACGGCGTCCGTCAGCCCGATCACCCCAGTCAGCATGCCATCGCTGCGCACGTAGCAGTTCGTGGCACCTTCCAGTTGCACGTCGCCGACCGCCACGTTGCCGGCGGCGTCCTTGGCGCCCAGCTCCCACAGCGCGCCCCAGGAGCCGACATCGGACCAGCCGAGATCGGCGGGCACCACCGCGGCGCGCGCGGTGCGCTCGGCCACCGCGTAGTCGAGGCTGATCGAGGGGCTGGCGGCGAAGGCTTCAACACCGAGGCGGACGAAGTCGAGATCGACGCTTCGCCCGGTTACCGCCCGGCGCACGGCCTCGAGCACCGCCGGCGCGTGCGTGCCGAGTTCGTCCAGCAGCGCGCGGGCGGTGAAGACGAACATGCCGGAGTTCCACAGGTGCCGCCCGGAGGCGATCATCGCGGCGGCGGCGGCGGCGTCCGGCTTTTCGAAGAAGCGGGCGACACGGAAGGCGCCTGGCGCGTCGGCCAAGGGTTCGCCGCGCTCGATGTAGCCGTAGCCGGTTTC
This sequence comes from Acetobacteraceae bacterium, assembly GCA_035696165.1. Lineage (GTDB taxonomy): Bacteria > Pseudomonadota > Alphaproteobacteria > Acetobacterales > Acetobacteraceae > Palsa-883. Next base: position 20,725 of record DASRQX010000377.1, read on the forward strand.
CGGCGCGGTGGGCTTCATGCCAAATGTGACGAACTGGCCGGCGCGCGCGGCGGCGACCGCGACGGCGAGCGCCTGGTGCAGCGCGGCGGCGTTGGCGATCGCGGCGTCGGCGGCCATCATCCATAGCACCGCGTCGGGCTGGTGTTCGGCGACCAGGCAGGCGGCGGCGGCGATGGCCGGGGCGGAGTTGCGGCCGACCGGTTCCAGCACGATGCGTGCGTCCTGTTTGCCGGTGGCGATGCCGGCCGCGCGCATCTGCTCTGCGATCAGGAAGCGGTGTTCTTCGTTGCAGACCACGATCGGCGGGGCGAAGCCGGGGCCTTGGGCGCGGAGTGCGGTTTCCTGGATCAGCGAGCGGTCCGACAGCAGCGGCCAGAGCTGCTTGGGGAAGCTTTCGCGCGACACCGGCCAGAGTCGCGTGCCGGACCCGCCGGACAGGATCACCGGAACAATGCGCTGTTCGCTCATGCGGGTTCTATTGGCAGCGATCGCCTGGGCTGTCCATTGAGGATGGTGGTGTGGGCAGTCGCATTTGGACGTGCTG
>DASRQX010000378.1:0-40364 GCA_035696165.1 Acetobacteraceae bacterium
GGTCTCGATACGCATCGGTTGCTCCCTCGTGCTGTGGGACGCATACCGAACCCGATCCAGCGCCTGGCTGCCACTCCCACCCGCATAGGTTCTTGCCTTCGTTGCAGCAAAGAAAGTCGTGGATACCGGCCTGCGCCGGCACGACGGGGGGTAGGATCGAAGAGTCGATCATTCGGGCGCCTGGTATAACCCGTGAGGCGGAAGGCGCTGCGCTTTTCCGCCCGGGTCCTACGGGGTCAGATACCGTGCCGTCAGGTGGGCCTGGAAATCGGCCGGGTCGAGCGGCTTGCCGGTCGCGGCGCGCAGCAGGTCGTTGAACCCCAGCAGGCTGCCCATGCCATGCACTTTCGCGCGCAGCCAGCCGATCAGCGGCGACAGATCCCCCTTGCCCAGGGCCACGTCCAGCGCCGGCAACGCAAGCCGTGCCGCGGCCATCAACTGTGCCGCCGCCATCGCACCCAGCGTGTAGCTCGGGAAATAGCCGATCGCGCCGTCGTACCAGTGGATGTCCTGCAAGCAGCCGCGCGCGTCATCCGGCGGGGTCAGGCCCAATAGCTGGGCAAACCCGTCATTCCACGCGCCCGGCAGGTCCGCCACCGTCAGGTCCCCGGCAATCAGCGCCTGCTCCAGCCGGAAGCGCAGGATGACATGCGCCGGGTAGGTCATCTCGTCGGCATCCACGCGGATGAAGCCGCGCGACACATGGCGCCACAAGCTCCCCAGGTTGGCGGGACGATACGGCGCCGCATCGCCGCCGAACGTCGCGTGCAACTCGGGGCCGAGCCACGCCAGGAACGCGTCCGAACGGCAGGCCTGCATCTCAACGATCAGCGACTGGCTCTCATGTGCCGCCATGCCCGCGGCCTCGCCGACGGGCTGGCGGGCGTAGTCCGTCGGCAGGCCACGCTCATACAGCGCATGCCCGGTTTCGTGCACGACGGCGAGGACCGCCTGGGTGAAGTCGGCCTCGTCATAGCGGGTGGTGATCCGCACATCGGTCGGCGTGCCGCCGGAAAACGGATGCGCCGACCGGTCGAGCCGCGCGTGGTCGAAATCGAGACCCAGCCGCTCGGACAGCCGCCGGCACAGCGTCTCCTGTGTGGCGACCGGGAACGGGCCGGCAGGACGGACCGGGGCCGGCTGGCGCGCCTGCCGCGCTTCCACCCCCGGCATCGCGCGTTGCAGGAAGACCTCATAGGCGGCGAAGACCGGCGCCACGTCGGCGGCGGCAATGCCACGCTGGTAGCCGTCCATCAGGGCATCATATGGTGCCAGCCCGAGCGCCGGCGCCAACGCTGCGGCCTGCTCGCGGACCAGCCGCAGCACCTTGGCGAGATGCGGCCGGACCAGCGCGAAATCGGAAATCCGGCGTGCCTCGCGCCAGACCTTCTCGCAGGCCGAGTTGGCGCGGGCCTGGGCTTCCACCAGGTCCGCAGGCAGGGCAGTTGCGCGGGTGTGGGCGTGGCGCATCAGATCCAGATTGGCGGCGCGCCATGGATCCGGGTCGGGGCCGGCTGCCTCGGCCGCATGCAGGTCGTCCGCCACTTCCGGTGCGGTCAGCATTCCGTGCGCCAGTCCGGCCAGCACGGCGAGTTGATCGCCACGGGCCGCCCCGCCGCCCGGCGGCATCATCGCCGCGGCGTCCCAGCCTAGCACGGAGCCGGCCTCGCCGATCGTAGCGATGCGGGTGAAGCGGTCGGCCAGTCGCTCATAGGCGGTCATTCGCGTGCGGCCCTCCTTACCCAAACGGTGAAGATGACAACCAAAGCGGCCGCCAGGCCATACCAGGTTATTGCATATTGCAGATGGTTGTTCGGCGGCCGAGGCAGGTGGTCGGCCGGTATGGGCAACCCTTCGGGTGGCGGAGGACCCATCGCAATCAAGATGAACGGGGCCACGCGGTCCAAGCCGAGCGTCGCACCGATCGCGCTCGGGTCCAGCGTATAGAAATGGCGCCCGGCCAAATCGTCATGGGGAGAGAACACCCCAGGCGTGTCCGCCTGGTGGACATAACCGGCGATAGTTACGGCACCCGGCGGCTCCGCCACTGGAGCTGAGCGCTTGATCGGCACCCAACCGCGATCGACCAGCAGCGGCGGCGCGCCCTCGCGTTGCAGCGGCTCGATCAGGAGTGCGCCAAGCTCGGGGCCGGCACGTGTGTCGCGCACCTCGGCGGCATACAGCGCCGACAGGTTGTGCATCAGAGTGCCGGTGACCGCGACTTTTGTGAACGGCGCCGGGATCGACGCCTCCGGCCCGGTTGGCAGCGGCATCGGCGGCGCCGCCTCGGCCTGCGCAATCTGCGCCAGAATGGCTTCCTTCCATGCCAGCCGCCGCACCTGCCAGGTGCCAAGGCCGAGCAGGATCAGCAGCATGACGACGGTCATCAGCGCCGGCCCGATAAGCTTGCGGATTGGCAGCCGGCGGGCTGGCAACCGTCCTGAAAGTTGCCCGTTCGGCAACCGCCCGCCCGAAAGAGGACCAGCCGCCGGGGTCACAATCCCATCTCGGAAGCTCGGTGCCGATACTGCAAGGCGACCAGCGCCGCCTTTGCCGGCCGCATCATCAGGATCGCCGCCGGAAAGGTGACCGCCGGCCACAACACCACATGCACCCACAGCGGCGGCGAGAAGTGGAACTCCACCCAGAAGGCCAAGATCATGACGATGGCGCCCAGCACCAGGATCACCCCGACCGCCGGCCCGTCACCCGCGTCGTGCGCGCGCAAATCCAGCCCGCAGACATCGCAACGTTCGCGCACGGTTAGCACCCCGGAGAACAGCTTGCCGCGTCCGCAACGCGGGCACCGGCATCGCAAGGCCGCTTCAAGAACCGAGGGCGGCGGTTCCGCCACCAAGCAGATCAGCCAGCGACAACCGGACTGGCACCCCACCAGTAGATGCAACTGAACAGGAACAGCCAGACCACATCGACGAAGTGCCAGTACCAGGCGGCCGCTTCGAAGCCGAAATGCCGCTCCGGCGTGAAATGCCCGGCTCGGGCGCGGAACCAGCAGACGATCAGGAAACAAGTGCCAACAATTACGTGGAAGCCGTGGAACCCGGTCGCCAGAAAGAATGTCGAGGGATACACACCGCCGCCGTAGAACTTGAACGGCGCATTGGAATACTCAATCGCCTGGCACAGGGTGAAGCTCATCCCCAGCAGAATGGTCAGCCCCAGTCCCATGACGAGGCCCTTGCGATCGCGCTCCAGCAGACAATGATGCGCCCAGGTCACGGTGGTGCCTGACAGCAGCAGGATCATCGTGTTCAGGATCGGCACATGGAACGGATCGAAGCTGTGGATCGTGCTCGGCGGCCACACCGTCTGGCCATTGCCCTGCAGGTCCGGGAACAGGGCGAAATTGAAGAACGCCCAGAAGAAGGCGACGAAAAACATCACCTCGCTGGAGATGAAGAAGATCATCCCATAGCGCAGGCCGAGGCGAACCACCGGCGTATGCAGCCCGGGCGTGCGGCTTTCCTTCACCACGTCGCGCCACCAGAAGTACATCGTGCCGAGCACCAGCACCGCGCCAAGCAGCAGCACCAGATAGTTGCCGAAATGCGCGGCGAGGATAATGCCGAGCACAGTACAAAACCCACCCAAAGCGCCGACGATCGGCCATGGGCTGGGGTTAACCAGGTGATACGGGTGATGCAGGCCGTGACCTGCGGGAACCGTGGCGCCGTGCGCGTCGCTGCTCATGCCTGATCCACACTCAATTGACCGGGGAAACCGCCCCGGCACGGCTCACGCATCATCGCGAAATCACACGCCCGTTCAAGGGTGAACGAAGAAGGTCCGGGCGGAGCCCCGGCCTTGCTTTGGCTCACTCATTGCGTCACGACCGGGCCGGCGTACGGGCCGACATGTGGCCCTGCTTTGACCAGCGCGCCGGTTTTTGCCGCGTCGGCCAGGGTCCGGAAGAACGTATAGGAAAGGGTGATCACGTGCACGTCGGCGGTGCTGGGGTCGTGGGCGATTGCCGGGTCGACCCAGAAGCTGACCGGGAATTCCATCTGTTGCCCCGGCGCGAGCGTTTGCTGGTTGAAGCAGAAGCACGCGGTTTTGTGGAAATACCTGCCGATCTTGTCGGGGGTGACGTTGTAGAGCGCGATACCGGTGACCGGCGTCTTCGCCTCGTTGCGCGCGGTGTAGAATGCCACCTGTTGCTCGCCGAGCTTCAGCGTCACCTTTTCCTGCTCGGGTGCGAACTCCCAGGGCAGGCCGGGATTCACGTCGGCGTTGAATCGCACCGTGATGGTGCCGGCGGCGACCCCGGGCGACGCCGCCGGGCCGATCTGCGGCGTGCCACCGTAGCCGGTGACGGCGCAGAATACGCGGTACAGCGGAATCGCGGCGAACGACGCGCCGAGCATGGCCAACGTCACGCTCACCAGCGCAAAGGACATCCACAGGTTGCCGGGTCGCCTGTTCATCCGCCCTTGGCCAGTTTCACCAGGGTGATTGCATAGAACAGCGCGGACAGTCCAAGCAGCACCAACAGCAGAGCCCAGTTGCGCGCGCGGCGACGACGCGCGAGGTCTTTGGCTGCGTCTCGCGCCGTTGACCTACCATCGCCGGTGTCCATCCCAGCGTCATCCAGCCAGCCGGTCGACCGCGAGGGCGGCAAACAGCACGAACAGATAGATGATCGAGTATCTGAACGCCGCCCGCGCCGGCGCGTCGTTGGTCAGGCTGACCCCGGCCGCATCCTGCCGATCGCGCGCCACACGCCAGACACACAACAGGAAGCCGGCGCCCAGGATCGTCGCGGCTGTCGCATAGAGTGGACCGGAGAAGCCGACCGCCCAGGGCGCCAGCGACAGCGGAACCAGCAGCAGCGAGTAGAGCACGATCTGCCGGCGGGTTTCCTTCGCGCCCGCCACCACCGGCAGCATCGGCACGTTGGCGCGGCGATAGTCGTCGTTCGCCCACAGCGCCAGCGACCAGAAATGCGGCGGCGTCCAGAAGAACACGATCGCGAACAGGATCAGCGGCACAAGGTCGACCGAGCCCGTCACCGCGGCCCAGCCGACCACCGCCGGGAAGGCGCCGGCAGCGCCGCCGATGACGATGTTCTGCGGCGTACGCCGCTTCAGCCACATCGTGTAGACGAACACGTAGAAGCCGATCGACAGCGCCAGCACCGAGGCGGCCGCCAGATTGATTGCCAGGCCCATCATGACCACCGAGGCGACCGCCAGGGTGGCGCCGAAACCCAACGCCTCCCCTGGTAAAATGCGTCCCGTGGGGATCGGCCGGTTGCGCGTTCGCCGCATCAGTGCGTCAATGTCACGATCGTACCACATGTTGATCGCGCCGCAGGCGCCGGCACCGACAGCGATGCACAGCACCGCGGTGAACGCCAGCACCGGGTGTAAATGCCCCGGTGCCACCAACAACCCGATCAGCCCGGTGAACACGACAAGCGTCATCACGCGGGGCTTCAGCAGCGCGAACCAGTCGCTCAGTTCGGCTTGCTGCCCCAGTGACGCAGGGACGCCCGAGCCGTGAGCGGGCTCCAGAGCCTGGCCGCTGTCCGTCGTAACGGCGCTCATGCACCGTCCCCCGTCACGCCGGCACTGTCCCCCGTCATACCGGCGAAGGCGGGCATCCACGGCTTGCCTTCGTGCGGCAAGCAAAGTCGTGGATGCCGGGCTTCGCCGGCATGACGTGTTAGCCGGGCATGACGTGTTGGCGTGCGCCCTGCGATGCTTGAAGCAGTCATTTCAAAACCAGCCCTAGCTGATCCGGGGCAGTTCCTCGAACGTGTGGAACGGCGGCGGCGACGACACCGTCCATTCCAGCGTCGTGGCGCCTTCGCCCCAATAGTTGTCCGCCAGATGCTCCTTCGAGGTGAAGGTTCGGAACACCACATACAGGAACACCAGGAACGCGGCGCCCCCGATAAACGCGCCGACCGAGGAGACGAAGTTCCAGCCGGCGAACGCCTCCGGATAGTCGGGGTAGCGGCGCGGCATGCCGGACAGGCCCAGGAAGTGCTGCGGGAAGAACGTCAGGTTCACCCCGACGAACGTCATCCAGAAATGCACCTTGCCCCAGAACTCGGGATACTGGTGCCCCGACATCTTGCCGATCCAATAGTAGAATCCTGCAAAAATCGAGAACACCGCGCCCAGCGACAGCACGTAGTGGAAATGCGCCACCACGTAGTAGGTGTTGTGCACCACCTCGTCGATGCCGGCATTGGCCAGCACAACACCGGTGACGCCGCCGAGGGTGAACACGAACAGGAAGCCGATCGCCCACAGCATCGGCGTCTTCAGCTCGATCGAACCGCCCCACATCGTGGCGATCCAAGAGAAGATCTTGATCCCGGTGGGCACCGCGATGACGAAAGTCGCGGTCATGAAATAGGCACGGGTATCCACGTCGATGCCGGAGATGAACATGTGGTGCGCCCACACCACGAAGCCGATCACGCCGATCGCCACCATCGCATAGGCCATGCCGAGATAGCCGAAGATCGGCTTCTTGCTGAAGGTCGAGATCACGTGGCTGATGATGCCGAAGCCCGGCACGATCATGATGTAGACCTCGGGGTGGCCGAAGAACCAGAACAGGTGCTGGAACAGCACCGGGTCGCCGCCGCCGGTCGGGTCGAAGAAGGCGGTGCCGAAGTTGCGGTCGCAGATCAGCATGGTGATCGCGCCGGCCAGCACCGGGATCGACAGCAGCAGCAGGAACGCGGTGACCAGGATCGACCACACGAACAGCGGCATCTTGTGCAGCGTCATGCCGGGCGCGCGCATGTTGAAGATCGTGGTGATGAAGTTGATGGCGCCGAGCAACGAACTCGCGCCCGCCAGGTGCAGCGCGAACAGCGTGCAGTCCATGCCGATCCCAGGCTCGTAGGTCGGGTTCGACAGCGGCGGATACAGCGTCCAGCCGGTGCCCGACTCGCCCAGCATCAGCCCGGTGAAGATCAGGATGAACGCCGGCGGCAGGAACCAGAAGCTGATGTTGTTCAGGCGAGGGAACGCCATGTCCGGCGCGCCGATCATCAGCGGCACGAACCAGTTGCCGAAGCCGCCGATCAGCGCCGGCATGACCGAGAAGAAGATCATCAGCAGCCCGTGGCTGGTGACAATGACGTTCCACTCCTGCCCGGATTCCACGATGTGGTTGCCGGGGACGATCAACTGCGCGCGCATGATCTCCGACAGGACGCCGCCCACCAGGCCGCCGATCACCGCGAAGCCCATGTAGAGCGTGCCGATGTCCTTGTGGTTGGTGCTGCACAGCCAGCGCAGAAAGAACCCGGGCTTGTGCCCATGCGCGTCATGGCCGTATGAGCCGGGACCATGGGCGTCATCGTGGGTGGTGGTCGACATCTTCAGTCTCCTTCGCGCGCCGCTCGCCGTTTCAGCGCTGAACCTGTGCCGCGGCCAGCAGGCTGAACGGCTTGCCCCCGGTTACCTTGGCCGCCGCCACCCCTGCCGATGTTGTCGTGGCAGGTGGGGTTACCGCAGGGGCGAGCAAGGCCGATGGGGGCCCAGCGGAAGCCACAGCCGGGCTGCCGGCATCGGCGAACTTGGTCTTCGCTTCCACCAGCCAGGTGTCGAATTCCTGCGGCGTCACCGCGTGCACCACGATCGGCATCCGGCTGTGGTTGGTGCCACAGATCTGGTTGCATTCGCCAAGGTAGATGCCGGGCTTGTCGGCGCGGAACCAGGTCTCGATCGTGCGGCCCGGGATCGCGTAGCGCTGCACGCCGAGCGAAGGCACGAAGAAACTATGGATCACATCGGTGCTGGTTTCCAGTACGCGGATGTTCTTGCCCGCCGGCACCACCAAATCGTTGTCCACCGTCAGCAGCCGAAGCTGGCCGGGCTTCAACTGGTCATCCGGGACGATGTAGCTGGAGAAGTCGATGTTGCCCTTGTCAGGGTAGCTGTACTCCCAGTACCACTGATGCGCGGTCACCTTTATCGTCAGATCGGCGTCCGGCGTGCGATCAAGGTAGTAAACCAGCCGGAACGACGGGATCGCCATCACCACCAGGATCAGGATCGGCACCACCGTCCAGAGAACCTCAATCACGGTGTTGTGGCTGGTCTGGCTGGGCACCGGGTTCCGCTTGGCGTTATAGCGCCACATCACCCAGACCAGCAGCGCAGCGACGAACAGGGTGATCAGGGTGATGAGCACCAGGACCTCGTTGTGCAGGTCGATGATCTCGGTTTTCAGCGGCCCGCCCGATCGCTGCATCCCCATTTCCCAGGGGCGTGGTGCATAGACCTGCTGGGCCAGTGCCGGCGTGATCAGGCCGAGTGCGGCGACCAAGGTAGCAATCAGCGCGGCACACTGCCGCCGGAAGGTGCGCATCAACCCGTCCATCCCGCTCACGTCTCGCCCCGGCCGCGACATGGCCCGGCTTCTGGGCTGTGGCCTACCGGACGATCAGCCTCAGATCAAGGTCCCCGGCGGCGACGAATTTCCCCCCTCATGGTTTCCGCCGTGCCGGTCGGACGACATTGCGGAACGACCGCCGCGCGCGCCGCGCCGTACACGAAGCGCGCCGCGACGTTCCGCGGAGATACACGCTGCGGGGGACGCCACGTTCGATTTCGGCATATTCCGCCGTGAACCCTGCTTGCCGGAGGACGCATACCGGCGTCTGGGGATCATAGTGTGCCGGCGGCTGCGCTTAGGGCCTGAGGCGAGATAACCGCTTCAGGTAACGCACGACTTGCGCTCACAGCGTCATGCCGGCGCATGCCGGCATCCACAACTTGCCTTCGTGCGGCCAGCAAACCCGTGGATGCCGGCAAGCGCCAGCATGACGGAAGCGACCAGCGTGGGCACGATGAGACGATTCGGTTGTCCTGCGTCGAGCCCTCATCTGCGCGATCGCCAATGTTGCCGACTGCCAGCCGGCCGGGAGCCGCCTAGTTCGCCAGCCGCACCAGCGTGAAGATCCCAAACGGCGGCACCGGCACCGCTTGTGCCTGCGCACGGTCGGCCGGGTTCAGCAGCGCGTCCATGGCAAAATCCGGATGCCAGCCCAGCGCACGCGAAGCCGGCGCCATAGCACGCTCGACCCACCAGCGAGGGCCGGCTTTCGCGGCGAAATGGTTCACGAACAAGATGGTGCCGCCGGGGCGGACCACCCGGCGCATCTCCGCCAGCAGCCGCGGCGGGTCCGGCACCACCGAGGCCACAAACATCGCCACCGCGATATCGAAGCTGGCGTCGCCGAAATCGGTCGCCTCGGCATCCATCACGCGCAGCGCCTCGACGTTGCGCAAGCCAAGCTCGGCCACCCGCTTGCGCGCCTGGGCCAGCATTTCAGCCGACAGGTCGACGCCGGTGATCCGCTTTTCAGGCAAGTAGTGCGGCAACGCGAGGCCGGTGCCGACCCCTACCTCGAGCACGCGGCTGCCTGCCTGATGGTTGGCCAGCGCCACCGCACGACGGCGGGCGATCATCGACACCCCGCCAAACGAGACGTCGTAGACCCCGGCCCAGCGCCTGTAGGCGTCACGGACGGCGTCGGCGTCAAGCGCCGGGCGCGGCTCGTCGCCACCCGGGCCGGAACCGCGACGTGACCGCAGCAGCGTGTGACTCATACCGGGCGGTTCCCTTCCTGGGTGTGCCTAGACAACCGCCGCGCATCGCGCAAGCCTTCAATGAGACGCACGCGTTCCGACCCCACCGGGCGCCGGCCAGATGGTGGTTCGGATCGTGCCAATCTCGACCGGCTAGCGGCCCCACCGTGTCGGCTGCTCGGGTATCGGCCCCCAGCAGGTCCGGCGAAGGCCGGCCAGCAGCAAAGTCAGTCGGACGGGCTGAGATTGACCGCGGCCGAGCGGCCGTTCTGTTGCTGCTCGACCTCGAAGCCGACTTTTTGTCCCTCGTTCAAGCTGCGCAGTCCGGCCTTCTGGACTGCGCTGATATGGACGAAGATATCCTTGCCGCCGGTATCGGGCGCGATGAATCCGTAACCTTTGGTCGGATTAAACCATTTGACGGTGCCCTTGGGCATCGACGTGCTGCCTTTCTGCCTGCGGGTGCGCACCAGGCGGCACCCTGAGTGAACAGGGGCATCCCGACCTGATGTCCAACTTCCCGTCAGGAACGCCCATCCCTTCGGCAGGTGCCTGTCCTCGTTGACGTGCGGGACCGCGTGACTGCCGAGATGGACGATACCCATCGCGACCCCTTACCGCAACAAATCCCTACGTGCCGGCGCGGTTTTTGCACCCGCGAAGGGCAGTCTCAGCGGGCGGACGGCTGCAAGGGACGCTCTCTTCGGCGACCCACGCACAGACCGGCCAGCTCAATGACCGGCACTATTCGTGGCTGACGCCCTGGGATCCGCCGTTGCGATGAGCCCGTCAGCATGCCGGTATCAGGCTGCGTCCTCGCGCCGGTCGCGCACCTTCACGTAGGCCAGTGCCGCGTGCTCGACGCAGTATGGCTTGCCGGGCATCGACTCGGCGTCACAGAAATGGAACTCGCGAGTGCCAGGCTCGCCAATCGGCCAACAGCAGGCCACCAGGCGGCCATACGGGCGCGGCGCTGGCGCGGCGACACGTACTGGCACCGGCGCCGGCCTGGGCCGTACCGGCACGACGGTGTGCATCAGTGCCGTCAGCGGCTGGGCGCTGGACAGCGGCGGAAGCGTCGGCCCGACGGTGCGGGGCACGGACCGACGCGGCTGGCCCGAACTGGGGCCATCCCGGCGTATCGGCGATGGTCGCGCCGGCAGATCGAGCCGATGCGCCTTGCCCACCACGGCATTCTTCGACACGCCCAACCTGCGACCGATCTCGGCAGTGGAAAGGCCATCTGCCCACAGCCCGCGCAGATGGACAATCGTCTCCTCACTCCACTCCATTTCGTGGGTCTCCTGACTATGCGACCACAAAATATGGTAGTGGGACGTTTTCCGGCGCACAACAGGAGAATACGGTCGGACCACAAAAACTTGTGGAAAACTCACGATTCGATCACCAGGGGTTGATTCCTGGCGACACCGGGAGGGATTTGCAGATGCGGTCACCGCACCCGGCGGCCGAATCCGCGGGCATGGGCGGCGGGCAGCCCGCAGAAAGCAAGATGCACCACGATGGCCCGAAGCGGGCAATCGACGGCGCCATGCGCGAAGTGCCATTGATTTCCGGCTCTGCGTTCTTGGTGTCTTCGCGGCGGACCTTGCTTGCCGGAGGTCGCACGCCCCGCCCCACACTGTGGCACAACGGGCGGCCTACCCCACTCAGGGTAAGAGCCTAGAACAGCAGATCCTTCTTCAGCAGTCCGTGCACACCCTTCTCGCCATTCACCGTCTGGGTGACATGGAAATCCACCGCCAGCGAGCAGAACTGATACGCCTCGTTGCGCGACAGGTTGGAGCGGGTGCAGATGAAGGCGATCATCTCGCGCAGTGCCGTCTTCATCGCCACGTCAAGGTCCTCGTGCATCCCCATGCTGATGAAATGCGTCGCCGTCTCGGCCCGTGGATAGGCCAGCAGCGGCGCGCGCGTGCCACCGCCCTTATGCAGGGTCAGGGTAAACGTGCCGGTCAGGCAGATTTCCAGTGCGTTGATGCAGACCTCGCCGTCACCCTGCACGCCGTGGCCGTCGCCGGCGGAGAAATTCGCACCCGCGACCCAGACCGGCAGGAACAGCGTCGCGCCCTCGCCGAGCTCCTTGTTGTCCAGGTTGCCACCATGCGCGCGCGGCTCCTTGGTGGAGATGGTGCCCCAGTCGGGCGGCGGCGCGACCCCCATCACGCCGAAGAACGGCGCCAGCGGCAACTCCGTGCCCCAAGGCAGCTTGGCTATGCGTCGCGTCGGGTCGATCGGGATGTGGCTGAGGAAGCGCTCGGGGAAATCCTCGGGCAGCGTCCCCATCAGCGGGCGGAAGCCGCAATAGCCCCAGTCGGCGCCGAATTCGATCTTGTCGATGTGGACTTCCAGCATGTCGCCGGGCTGCGCGCTGGCCACCGCAACGGGACCGGTCAGGATGTGGCCGCCGACCCTGGGTGGGTTGGCGGCATGCAGTGCAGCCAGCGCCGGTGGGATGGTCAGGCCGGAGCCCGGCGGCGGCATCACCTCCGGGCCGCCGGACACGCATTGCAGCACGACAGTGTCACCCGACTTGACGGTGATCAGCGGGGGGTAGGCGGCGTCAAACGTGCCCCACCGGACGGTGGTCGGGGTCGGCGTCAGGCGGTGCGTAGCCATGCGGTGCACTCCGTCAGGAAAACTGACGCAATGCTCCTGGATTGGCGCCCCGCGTCAAGCGGCGTCGCGGGGCTCCCCGATCGGCGGGCTGCGTCAGGCGGCGTCGCGCGCGTGCGCCTTGACGCCGGCCTGGCCGCTGGCAGCCTGGGCGCCAGGACCCGAGATCGTGCCGGCCGGCTTATCCGCGCTGGCTTCCATCGAAGCGTCGTCCGGCTCCGCCATGTGCTTCTTGAACGACTTGATGCCCTTGGCAAAATCGCCCATCAGTCCACTCACCTTGCCGCCGCCGAACAGCAGAAGCACGACCAGCAGCACCACCATCCAGTGCCATATGCTGAAGCTACCCATGGTCCCTCCATGCAGGGCGGCGGCCGTCCAGCCGCGACCTTCCCCACCGGACACGACATGGCGCGAGGCGCGGCATGATGCAAGCGATATTGGCCCGGCGATGAGCGTGGGGCGATGAAGCGTGGGTCGATGAGGCTGGGGCAATGACAGGCGGGGCGGCGCCCACGGTCAGCGTGCTGATGACGACGTGGAACGGGGCGGGTTTCGTCGCCAACAGCATCACCAGCGTGCTGGCGCAGGTCTTTACCGATTTCGAGCTGATCGTGGTGGACGATGGCTCGACCGACGACACCCAGCGCGTGCTGGCCGAGATCGGTGATCCGCGGCTGCGCGTGTTGCGCCAGGCGGTGAATGGCGGAGTGGTGGCGGCGCGCAATGCGGGTTTTGTCGCGGCGCGCGGGAGGTATGTCGCGGCGCTGGATCATGACGATCTGGCCCATCCGGAACGGCTGGCGCGCCAGGTGGCGCATCTCGGCGCGCACCCCGCGGTGGTGCTGGTCGCGACCGAGATTGAGATCGAAGCGGCTGGGCGGCGGCGGCCGCCGGACCATGTGGCCGGCGGCGATCCGGCGCTCATTCGTTGGCTACTGCATGTCGACAATCCGCTGACCTGGTCGTCGGTGATGTTCCGGGCCGACGCGGTGCGCAGGCTCGGGGCGTTCATGCGCCCCGAGTGCGAGTTGGCGGACGATTTCGACTTGTATCATCGGCTGCTGGCGGTAGGCGAGATCGCGCGGCTGAACGAGGTGCTGACCGTCTATCGTTGGCACGCCAGCAACACGACGTATGGGCGGGAGGACACGCTGAACGCCAATGCAGTGGGGGTGCTTGCCGCGGCCTATGCGCCGTTGCTGGGGCAGGACGCACAGGACGCGGCGACGCTGGTGATCCGGCATTTGTCGGATCGCAAGCCGGTGCGGGATGGGGCGACGCTGGGGCGGCTCGGTTTTTACCTGACGCGGCTGTTGGCGGGGTTCTGCGCGCTGCATGGGATCGACGCGCGGCAGCGGGCGGCACTGGCGTATGTGACCGGGACGATCTGGTGGCGGTGCGTGCGCGCCGCGGGGCGCGCGGGCGCACCGTCTCTGCTGGGGCACTACCGCTTGTGTCCCGACCTGGCGGCTGCATTCCAGCCGTCCGCCTTCGATCGATTTACCACCGCGCTGGTCGGCGGCGTGCGCAAGGTGCGTACCGGCGCCCGCTTGTAGCGGCGGGTCACCGTGGATCAGCGGAGCGCTGGTCTACGATGTAGGCATCGAGGTCGAATATCTCCCCGGACGCCTGACGCGCTGCCAGCAATGCCCTGCGGAGTGTTGATCGCGCGACGGGTCGACCAGCCTCGATCGCGGCCAGAGTTTTCTCATGGACGCGTATCGGTGCCGGCGTCGCCCCGGCTCGAGACGCCTGCGCCACCTCGTTCCAGCGTGGGCAGATGAAGAATGCCCGTTCTTTCTTCCTGGCCATTTCAGCGTGCTCTGGATCGATGCTTGCCATCGCGCCGGACGCCGCCTGCGCGGCAAGGTCCGGGGTGAGCGACAGACTTGTTATACCAGGCGCCCGAATGATCGACTCTTCGGTGCTACCCCCGTCATGCCGGCGCAGGCCGGTATCCACGACTTTCTTTGCTGCGACGAAGACAAGTCGTGGATACCGGCCTGCACCGGCATGACGGGGGGTAGCGGCCCGTACGTCAATGTTTAGGGCCGTTAGTATTACTTCACGTCCGCAAGGAAGCTCGGCGTCGGGAGCTCGCCAATGAGCGCCTGCTTGGACGCCATCGCCGCGGCACCAGGCGCCCCGGCGGCGGCGCCTTGGACCGCGGGCGAGTGGCGGCTGACTTGCGCCGTGTACTCACCCTGCACCATCGCACCAACGTGGGTGGTCGCGGTGAAACCGTCGATCTGCGTGCCGGCGGCGATTGGTTTCGTCACTGTCCAGGTCAGGTTGGGCGTATTCGGAACGTCCACCGGCAACACCAGCGGGTAGCCATTATGCGTAGGGGTTCGGCCGAATTCCTCGGACGAGAACTCCCAGCCCGCCGGCGATTTCGCTGACCCGTCAACCAGGCCGTAAAAATTGTAGACCGTCACGAAATCCGCGGCCTGGTTCGAGGCGCCCGGCGTCAAGGTCTCGCCCGGGTCCGTCTTGACGGCGAAGTGGTAGGTCATGGTCCCGTCGGTGTTCTTGTCCACCTGCGTCACCACGACTTGCAGCGCGTGTGCCGGCACAGCGGCGGCGATCGCCAACCCGGAGCTCAGCAACAGCGCAGTTCCAAGAGTTTTCAGCACTTGAGTTCTCCAAATGTGCAGCAACGCACCAGAGCAAATGCGCCCGGGTGCATAAAAATAAAATATGAATCGGACGCTGTGTTCATCGATTTACGACCACTATTGATGAGGCGTATTTCTCGCCTGGAAGCGATGCGGTGATTTGGGGAACCATCTCTGAATTTATATTCTGCCTACCCGTGGCACTCGTACCAGCGCACCGGGCGCCCCACCGGCGCTGGCGCGTCGGTTTGGTCAATACTATTTCTCGCACCTCATAGGTGTCCCCGGGCCCGACCCCGGGGATCACGCAGCCATCCGCCGCGGCACCGGCGGTACGCGGATGGCCAATCTCAACTCGCCAGGGCGTAGCCCGCACGGCCCACGGCGTGCTCCTCGGTCACCATCAGGTTGGGCAGCAGCCGCAGTAGCCGCTCCTGGGTCGCCGGGGTTGCTCGGGTCAGCGGCAGGCGCACATCGTCGGCGCAGAGGCCAAGATGGCTCATCGCGGCCTTCACCGGGATCGGGTTGCTCTCTACAAACAACGCGACGTGCAGCGGGTGCAGCAGGTCACGCACGGCGGCGAAGGCGCGCCGATCGCCACTGTCCCAGGCGCGATGCAGCACGGCACACACCGCCGGCGTGACGTTCGCGGTGACCGAGATACAGCCGTCGCCGCCCATGGCGCGGTAGCCTGCGGCGGTGGCATCATCACCGCTAAGCTGCACCAGGCCGTCGCCGCACAGCGCGCGCAGCCGCGGCGGCCGCGACAGGTCCGCGGTCGCATCCTTGATGGCGACGATCAGCTCAGCCTCGAACAGCCGCGCAATCGTCTCGTCGGCGATCGCCACGCCGGACCGGCCGGGCACGTCGTACAGCACCACCGGCAGATCGGTGCAGTGCGCGATCGCGCGGATATGCGCCGCGATGCCGTCCTGCGTTGGCTTCACATAGGGCGGCACCGCACAGAGCAATGCGTCGGCCCCGGCATGCACCGCGGCCTCCGCCAGCGCGAGCGCGACCGTGGTCGAGGATGCGGTGCAGCCGGCAATCACCGGCATCTTCCCGGCGGCGACCTCTGCCACCACGGCGACCGCGCGGGCGAACTCGGCCGTCGACAGCGACTGCGCTTCACCGGTGCTGCCGCAGACCACCAGCCCGGCGGTGCCGTGCGCAATCTGGCGCGTGGCCAGCCGCGCCAGCGCCGACTCGTCGAGCTGGGTGTCCTTGAACGGCGTGACCAGCGCGGTCAGCGACCCGCGGATGCGTTGCGCGAGCGAGGGCATCGGATGGGGCATTGATTGTGGCATGAGATCAGGCATGCGAGCTCTCCGTTCAGGCGTGAAGCTGTCGGCCGAAGCCGGGCATCTCGGCGTTCAGCACCAGCTCATCGCCGGACTGCCGCGCCACGATGGCGGTGTAGCCGTGGATCCGAAGCATCCGCGTGATCTGTGCGACCAACTGGCGCCCGGCCAAGGTTCCAACCCGCAGCACCAGGCGTCCGGCCGGCAGCAACGCCCGGCGCGCGTGACCCAGCACGCAGGCGAGCCACTCGATCGACGGCGCTTCGGGCACCACGACCAGGCTGGCGCTGTGTGCCTCGGGGCGTTTGTCCATGCGCAGCAGCGTCACCGAGCGCGCACCACGGCGCAGCATGTCGCACATGACCTCCAGGCCGTGCGGGCCGATGACCAGCACCTCCTCGTCCCGCACGTCGCGCAGCGCCGCGCGCATCGCGCGCGCGAGATCGATCGGCAGGGTGCATTGTTTATCAGACTGGATGGGTTTCTCGGGCAGGATGGATTTGTCGGGCAGGACAGCACGCAGGCGGGCCCGGCCGCCGGCACGCGGATACGTCGACATGCGAGATATCTCCTTGGCGCGGCGCTGGTTGAGATCGCCGGAAAGCGACGCGCCGCGCGCGCGGGTTCCCGTGGAGCCGGATCGGGCGAGAATGCGCCCCGGTTCCGGTGTACGACGGCGTTGACCGTCGCTTGGAGATTGCTTCATGGCGGCACGAAGATGGGCGGCGACCCGCTAAGCGCTCAATCGGGTTCTGTGCGGTGGCGCATTGCGGCGCCATAAAGGCGGCGCGGCAGCGGAGACGGCGGCGCTACTCGTTCTCCGCCAGGCGCACTGCGAGCGGTGTCATGGCGATCAACATGGCCTATCCGGCAGGTCCCGCTTCAGCGTCAGGCGCTGAGCGCCGTCATCGCGGCCAGGGAATCCATATAGTCCCGCCATTTCACGATCTTACGGTGCTCGATGGTGACTACAGAGATGAAGCGGTTGTCGTACGCGCCGCCGGTCCTGACTATTGTACCATGCACCTCGTATTCAAGAACGACGACACGAGGATCCTGGCAGCGATTGGTAATGAGCGCATCTGCTCCATGCAGGACGATATTGTCGCCATACCCCGCATACAGCCTCACGAGCGCCTCACGACCCACAACCCGCCCGGGCCATCCAGCAGTAATATATCGAAACTCGAACACCGCGTCGTCAGCAATAGTATCGAAATAATGGTCGCCATCAACCAAGCCGGCCAGCCCCTCCTGGACTATGTTGAAGAAAGGGTCGAGCGCTTTATGGGTTGCGTACTTGGGACCAGTCACGACTTCTCTTCCAGGCTATAGCGGCGACAGTGCTCGAGATATGCAGCTTCGTGGCTGGCGATCAAGGCTACGACGCCCGACCATAACCACGAGGGCGCATCCAGTCGCTTCGACCGGCTGCGGCCCAGCTCGGCGCGCCACTTCCGGCGCGTCGGCGCATCCATCTGCTCACCGTGCGCCTTGCCCACGACAAACGCCAGGAAACGTGCGGCCTTCATCGCTTCCTCCCGCGTTAGCCGGTCTATTTCCAGCTTAAGGTCCTGCGGCAGCAACTCGCGCACGAACACGGATCGCTCCAATAAGTGCTCGGCACCCATGCGCTCGCCTAAATGCTGGGACAGGTGCCGTGTGCCCTCCACCACGCGTTCCGCGTTGTCCCTGGGCATTTTGACCTTCGCATGTCTGGGCGCTGCTGCCTGGACGGCCTCCTTCACATCCATCAGGCAAAGGCCGCCCGTTTTGGCCTGCTCACCGATGACGCGCAGCAGCACTGCGAAACGGAGCCGCCCCAGGGAGCTGCACCCCTTGACCCAATACGCAGCATCCCGCACCTCGACGACCGCATCATCATTCCGGGACCGAAGGGAGGTCGCGAGCTTGCGCAGCCGCTCGGTGTCGAATAGCTGCTCGACGGCCCGCCGTTCCGCGGCAGACAGCGGCCAGAACCGTTTCCCAAGCGGGATCGTCGGCTTCTGGTCCTCGATGCGTTCGTTCGCAAGTTGCTTCCAGGTCCGGTTCGTCGCCTGCCGCATCACGACGCGGACCGATTCCGGTCGGTGATCACGCAAGTCGAGATCGGCGGCATCTTCGCTCAGAGCAGCATCGTAACCCTGAATGATCTCCTCAAGCATTCTGGCCGTCGTGACGCCGGGCAGGTCCGAGCCGCGCGCCGCCATGGCAAGTGACAAGCCAAGTCGGATCAGATCATGGGTCGGATTGCCGATCACTGTCTGGTCCAGGTCGCGGATCTGGATGGCAATCTCGCCGTCCTCATTGGCGACTGGTCCGAGGTTGCCGAAATGGCAATCCCCGCAGATCCAGATCGGCGGCCCTTCGGGTGCGGCGTGGCCCTCCTTGCTCTGCAGCCACTCGTAGAATTTGGCGGTGCTCCCGCGGACAAACGCCTGAGCCGAACGCGCCATTTTGAGGTTACGGCGATGGACCAGAATGGTTCGCCGATCGTCGGGATGTTCGGGGACGCGCGCTGCTGGTGCCATTTGAACCGACATTCACCCGATGGGCCGCCTGGGTATTGGGCGGGCGCCGTCCGTCACACGACCTCCGGCACCGCGGCCTCGCCCATCTCGACGTCGTGCGCCTCCACGCCGAAGCCGACCAGCACGGCGATCACCACCGCCACAGTGCCGGCCACGCCGGCCAGCGCCCAACTGTAGTTATGGTCCATCGACTCGCCAATGCCGGCCTGCAGCGTAGCATTGTAGGACGCCAGCAGATTGCCGAGTTGATACACGACGCCCGGGAACGTCGCGCGGATGCTCGGCGGCGACAACTCATTCAGGTGCGCCGGGATCACGCCCCATGCGCCCTGCACGCAGATCTGCATCAGGAAGGCGCCGATGCCGAGCATCAGCGCGGTTTCGCCGAATGCCCACAGCGGCAGCACGAGCAGCGACAGCAACGCCGCCAGAACGATCGTTACCCGCCGGCCGATGCGTTGCGACAGCGCGCCGAACAGGATGCCGCCGATCACCGCGCCGGCGTTGTAGGTCAGCGCGATGGTGGTGATGGTGCCGTGGTCGAAATGGTGCTGCACGC
The DNA here is from genome assembly GCA_035696165.1 of Acetobacteraceae bacterium. Taxonomy (GTDB): domain Bacteria; phylum Pseudomonadota; class Alphaproteobacteria; order Acetobacterales; family Acetobacteraceae; genus Palsa-883. The sequence continues at coordinate 19,231 of DASRQX010000378.1, forward strand.
CCAGGAAGATGTTGGGGTAGATGTCCTGCGTGCCGTGGCTAAAGAAGTTGAACGCGGTCATCAGGATCACGGCATAGATCGTCAGTCCGACATGCCTGCGCAGTACCGCAACGATGGACGGTCGGGGCCCCGCCTGCCGTGCCGTCCAGTCCGGGCTTTCCGGCACATTGCGGCGGATATACAGCACCAGCAGCGCCGGCACCGCGCCGAGCATGAACAGCCCGCGCCAGCCGACCAGCGGGTAGGCCCCGTAGAACGCCAGCGTGGCGAGGAAGTAGCCGCCGGGATAGCCGGATTGCAGCAGGCCCGAGACCCAGCCTCGCCATTTCGGTGGAATGGTTTCCATGGTCAGCGAGCTGCCGATGCCCCACTCGCCGCCCATGGCGATGCCGAACAGCGCGCGCAGCACCAGGAAGCTGGCCAGCGTCGGGGCAAAGCCGGACAGCAGCTCCAGGACGGAGTAGCTCAGCACGCTGATCATCAGCAGCGGCCGGCGGCCGTAACGGTCGGCCAGCCGGCCGAAGATGACGGCGCCGAGCGCGCGCATCGCCAAGGTCAGGGTGACCGCGACAGTCACCGCGGTGATGGACACGCCGAATTCCTTGGCGACGTCGCTGAACACGAAGACCATGATGAAGAAGTCGAACGCATCCAGCATCCAGCCGAGGAAGCTGGCGATGACCACTTTGCGCGCGCGATCGTTGTCGCTCATTGCGTTTCCCCTCCTGAGTGGATCTGCCGCCGGCCAACATGGTGTTTGCCAGAATGGCGCGCGGACGTGATCCCCCAGCTACTCATTCTCCGCCACCCGCACCGCGCGCGGCGTCGCGGCGATCAACTGGTCATGCGAGGCCGGACGATCGGGCAGGATGAACCCAAGCGCCGCATAGTCGGTGATCCCCATCTGCCCCGACGGCGGCCACCACATCCGCACCACGCTCCAGTCGTTGGCAGCCGAAACGTCAATCACCGGCTGATCTTCGGTGACACGGTGGTGCACCCAGTTGGCCTGCGTCACCAGCACCTGGCGCGCGGACATCACCCGCGTGACAATCGCCACGTGCCCATCGGGCAGCCGGCCGGAACGACGCAGCAGCAGTATGCCGCCCACCGCCGGGCTCGACGTACGTTGGTAGCGGCCCTCGGCCTGGTGCCACCAGTCTTCGGCGCCGCCGCTCAATCGCACCCCGGTGAGAGCCCGGGCGAATGGCGCGCACTCCACTGCCGCGCTGCCGCCCACGTAGTCGCCAACCCGCGCCCCACCCCCCGACCCGCACGCCGACAGCGCGCAAAGGCCCAGCATCCACAGCACGGCACACAGGCGAGACACGATTCGCCCATCCTTCGGAGGTTTCCGGGCGATTTATCATCTTTTACCTTAAGAGAATGCAATAGGACACTGATCAGGCGCCACGACGCGTCGCGAGCAGCGAGAACGACAACGGCAGCCAGGGCTTGTCGGGCCACCGATAAAGGCCCTGTGCGTCCTTCGTCAGGCACTCGAACATGCGCCAGGTGACGCTGTCGTGCTCGTGCAGCCAGTCGAGCGTCAGCCCGGACGCGATCAGGGTGGTGACCAGTTCACCCAGCGGATGGATCCAATTGTAGGTGCGCGAATGCACCAGCCGTGCCTCAGGATCGATGTAGTCGCGCGTGTCGTCGTTCGGGATCGGATCGCGCATGAAATAGGGGGCGAAGAAGCCTGGCCGGCCCTCGGCTGTGGGGATTTCGTCGTCGAGCACGTAGGCGGTCGGGTGGCCCTCGGCGAGATACAATTGCCCGCCCGGGCGCAGCATCGCCGCGACGATTTTCGCCCATCGCGGTATGTCCGGCAGCCAGCACAAGGCGCCCCAGGTGACGAACACCAGGTCGAACCCGTGCGGCAACGGAACCGCCTGCGGCGTGTCGTAGGCGTCCGCCTCGATGAACCGCGCACGGTCCGCGAGGCCGAGTTCATCGGCCAGCGCCCGCGCCGCCGCGATCGCCGGCGCGGAGAAATCCAGCCCGACCACCGTCGCGCCCTGCTGCGCCAGGCGCAGGGTGTCGGCACCGAAATGGCATTGCAGATGCAGGACGCGCTTGCCGGCGACCGGCGGCAGTTCGGCCTGTTCGATCGCGCACAGGCATCCTTGCCCAGCCCGCAGGTCCGCCAGGGTGTAGCCGCGCGGGCCGAGATGCACGCCGACCCGTTCGTCCCAGTTCGCACGATTGGAGCGCTGCCACTCCGGTTCGGACATCGTCCTCGTCTCCATCAATCGTTTTGTACCCACCGGCGGAACGATTGCCCACCGGCGCTGCCCCCCCGGCATGAGGGCGAGCAGCGCCGGTGGGCCAATCGTTACTGTCGCCAATATGACCCGTCACGTGGGCGCTCCATACCCCCCACCCCCGGGCGTTTCGATCACGAACGCATCGCCCGGAGCAAGCTCCGCGCTGTCGGTGCCGGTCAGCAGTTCGTGCGTGCCATTGGCGCGCTCGACCCATTGGCGGCCGGCCGCGCCGTCCTCGCCGCCTTCCAGCCCGAACGGCGCCACGTTGCGGCGCGACGCGACGATCACCGCGGTCATCCCCTCCAGGAACCGGATGCGCCGCACCGCGCCGTCGCCGCCGCGCCACTTCCCGTCCCCGCCGGAGCCGCGGCGGATACCGAAATGTTCCAGCCGCACCGGGTAGCGCAGTTCCAGAACTTCGGGATCGGTCATCCGCGTGTTGGTCATGTGCGTTTGCACCGCCGAGGTGCCATTAAACCCCGGCCCCGCCCCGGTGCCGCCACAGATCGTTTCATAATACTGCCGATGCGCGTCGCCAAAGATAAAATTGTTCATCGTCCCCTGGCTGCAGGCGATCGCCCCCAGCGCACCGAACAGCGCGTTGCAGGTAGCCTGCGACACCTCCGTATTGCCCGCCACCACCGCGGCGCCCGGCTGCGGCGACAGGAACGTGCCGGACGGGATGATCAGCTTGATCGGCTTCAGGCAACCATCGTTCAGCGGAATATCGTCGCCAACCAGGCAACGGAACACATACAGCACCGCGGCGCGCGTGACCGCCGGCGGCGAGTTGAAGTTAGCCTCGTCCTGCCTGCCGGTGCCGGTGAAATCCACCACCGCGCTGCGGCTGGGTCGATCGACGCTGATCGCCACCTGCAACGGTTTCCCGTTGTCCATCGTGTAGCTGAAGCTCCCGTTGCCAATGCGGTCCAACACCCGGCGCACCGATTCCTCGGCGTTGTCCATCACGTGGCGCATGTAGGCGCGCACCGTGTCCCAGCCAAACTGCGAGACCACGCGCTGCAACTCCTGCACGCCCTTCTCGTTGGCGGCGACCTGCGCCTTGATGTCGGCGACGTTCACGTCGGGGCTGCGTGCCGGGTATTTAGCGCCGGCCAGCAGGGCGCGGAATTGCGTCTCGCGGAAGTGCCCGCCATCGACCAGCAGGAAGTCGTCGATCACCACGCCTTCTTCCTCCAGCGTGCGCGACCCCGGCGGCGTGGACCCCGGCGTGATCCCGCCGATATCGGCGTGGTGCCCGCGCGAGCCAACGAAGAACAGGATCGATTTTCCCCCAGCGTCAACGCCCCCCGTCTCGGACGCCCCGATGTCGGACACGGTCTTGTCGGACACGGGCTTGTCGAACACCGGCGTATCGAACACCGGCGTGATCACCGTCACATCAGGCAGGTGCGTGCCGCCGTTGTACGGATTGTTCAGCGCCACAACGTCGCCCGGCTTCAACGTCTTGCCGCGCAGGCGCAACACCGTGCGCACGCTCTCGCCCATCGCGCCCAGGTGCACCGGGACGTGCGGCGCATTCGCCACCAGCCCGCCCTCGGCGTCGAAGATCGCGCAGGAGAAATCCAGCCGCTCCTTGATGTTCACGCTCATCGACGTGTTCTGCAGCACCGCGCCGGTTTGTTCGGCAACGTTCATGAACAGGTTGTTGAACAGCTCCAGCAGCACCGGGTCAGGCCGGCCCGTCCCGGCCGCGACACGCGAGGGCAGCGGCGAGGTGCGGCGCAACGTCATATGATCCAGCTGCGTGATCTCCGCGGTCCAGCCAGGTTCCACGACGGTGGTCGCGTTCGCCTCGCGGATCAGCGCCGGGCCGGCAATGCGGTCGCCGGCCAGCAGCGCGGTGCGGTCGAACACCGGCGCGTCGTGCGCCTCGGCGCCCGAGAAGATGCTGACCTGATCGATCGCCACCGGCGCGCCGGTCTCGCGCGCCGCCAGCGTCGCCTCCTGCACCACATCCCCCGGCGAGGTCGCTTCGACCGCCACCGCCTCGACCACCAGCGAGCGATCCGGCGTGGCGAAGCCGAAGCGCGCGCGGTGCGCCGCGGTGAAATCGGCAACGATCCGATCCAGCGTGGTCAGGCCGACGATCAGCGCCGCCTCGGTGCCGGCGTAGCGCAGATGCAGGCTGCTCTCGACGTTGATGCGCGCCGGATCGGCGCCCTGGTTGGCCAGCGCCGCGCCGGCATCCACCGCCAGCCGGTCGGCCAGTGCCTCCAGGTCCGGCATGGCATCCGCCGTCAGCGGCACTTCCACCGCCTGCTCGCGCATCACCGCCTGGTCGGCCAGCCCCATGCCGTAGGCCGACAGCACGCCGGCGAACGGATGGATGAACACCGTCTCCATGCCCAGCGCGTCGGCGACCAGGCAGGCGTGCTGCCCGCCGGCGCCGCCGAAGCATTGCAGCGCGAAGCGCGTGACGTCGTGGCCCTTCTGCACCGAGACCTGCTTGATCGCGTTCGCCATGTTGGCCACCGCGATGCGCAGGAACCCCTCGGCGGCTTCGTGCAGCGAGCGCGGCTGGCCGGTCGCCTGCGAAATCTCCTCCGCCAGCGCGGCGAATTTTTCCCCGACCACGTCTGCGTCCAGTGGCTGATCGCCGCCAGGCCCAAAAATCGCCGGAAAATGCGCCGGCTGGATTTTCCCCACGCAGACATTTGCGTCGGTGACCGTCAGCGGCCCGCCGCGCCGGTAGCACGCCGGGCCCGGATCGGCGCCCGCGCTGTCCGGCCCGACGCGCAGCCGCGCCCCGTCGAAATGCAGGATCGAGCCGCCGCCCGCCGCCACCGTGTTGATCGCCATCATCGGCGCCCGCATGCGCACGCCGGCCACCTCGGTCTCGAATGCACGCTCGAACCCGCCGGCATACAGCGCGACATCGGTGGAGGTGCCACCCATGTCGAAGCCGATGATGTTGTCCAGCCCCGCCATCCCCGCGGTGCGCGCGGCGCCGACGATCCCCCCGGCCGGCCCCGACAGGATGGCGTCCTTGCCCTGGAAGGCGTGCGCCTCGGCCAGCCCGCCGTTCGACTGCATGAAATACAATCGAGTGCCGGCCAGTTCCGCCGCCACCTGATCCACGTAGCGACGCAGGATCGGCGACAGGTAGGCGTCCACCACCGTCGTGTCGCCGCGCGGCACCAGCCGCAGCAGCGGGCTGACGGCGTGGCTGGCGGAGACCTGGGTGAAGCCGGCCTCGCGCGCCAACTCGGCCAGGCGCTGCTCATGCGCCGGGTATTTCCAGGCGTGCAGCCGCACGATGGCGCAGGCGTTGATCCCGGCTTCGCGGGCGTGGACGAAATGCCGGCAGGCGGCGGCCTCGTCCAGCGTCTCGATCTCCTCGCCGTCGATGCCGACGCGGCCGTCGACCTCAACGACCTGCTCGTACAGCATGGTGGGCAGGGTGATCGCCAGGTCGAACAGCCGCGGGCGCGCCTGGTTGCCGATCCGCAGCGCGTCGGCGAAGCCGCGATTGACCACCAGCAGCACGCGCTCGCCCTTGCGCTCCAGCAGCGCGTTGGTGGCGACCGTGGTGCCCATCTTCACCGCCTCAATCAGGCCGGGCGGGATCGGCTGGTCGAGCGCGACGCCGAGCACCGACTTGATGCCGGCGAGCGCGGCGTCGCGGTAGCGCCCGGGGTTCTCGCTCAGCAGTTTGTGGGTCGTCAGGCAGCCGTCCGGATCGCGCGCGACGATGTCGGTGAAGGTGCCGCCGCGGTCGATCCAGAACTGCCACATGAAGTCCACTCCGAGAGGTGCCGCACCGGCAATAGCAGTGGGGCCGGGCCGTCGGCTAGGCGCCGGGCGCCAGGGTATCGTCCGGGCGAGGGTTGACCGGGCCATGTGCGCCGGGTGCGCGCCATTCCCACGGGTCATACGGTCGATGTCGAAACTCTCGCTTCCGTCGCTTTCGCTCCGGTCAGGCGCCGCCGGCCACCATTCGCCGCGCAACACCTGCCCGCCAGCCGTAGCGGCCTCCGGCGCGCGCCATTCCCACGGTTCACCGGACCAGCCCCGGCAGGGGCCAGGGTCTCGCGGCACCAAACCTCATGCACGGCGGCAACATCGACCGCATCCCCCACTTCGGTCCCGTAGAACCGCACCGGCTTCTTTTGCGGCCGTGCCAGCAGCGGCGCCGTCCGCCTACGGCCGCCAGGTCGGGGTCGCCATCTGGCGGCGGTCGCGGCAACACGCGGAACGTCCCGTCCAGCAGGTCGCCGCCGAGGTGGAACGGCGGCGCCACATCGCGGATTACGTCCGGGGTGATTCCGTTCGCTGGAGGCGACAAGTGAAAAGCCTCAGTTTGAAACTGATTGACCCTTATGGTCATTGATACTGACTATCACCACAAGCCAACACGAGGCGCCGAACGGATTGACCCGCCGGCGCCGCATCCCACGTCATGCCAAGGTGGCAGCATGCGGTCAGATGGCACGCAAGGAAGGTTTCAGCGCAGATGAGGGAAGGCGATGCACGCAGAACACGCCGATGGTTCGGTGCGGTTCATGGGCCGTAGACCACGCGGTTGATCCGTCAGTGTGGTTTACCGAGTTTCCGCAGCAGGCAGAGCCGCAGGTCGGTCGCTTCGGGATAGTTGGTGCATTGCATCCGCCCTCGGATCAAGGGCAACGGCCCTGATCCCGCAACGCCCGTCGACGCCGCGACGGCGCCGTAAAGACATAACAACGTGCCGCCGCAGCGCTCAGGCAGCCACCCGGCTCCTCGCATCCAAATGCGCGATCAGCGCGGCAACCTCCGCAGCCGGCAACGGCTGGCTGAATAGGTAGCCCTGCACTTCGCTGCACCGCTCCCCCTGCAGCGTCGCAAGCTGTTCGGTCGTCTCGACACCCTCGGCGAAGACGGACATGCCCAGCGCGCGGCCAAGATCCACAATCGTGTGGATGATCGCCAGCGCGTCCGGCTTGACCCCAAGGTCGCGAATGAACGAGCGGTCGATCTTGATCGTGTCGAACGGAAAGCTTCGCAAATATCCGATCGACGAATACCCGGTGCCGAAATCGTCCAGCGAAATGCTCAGCCCCAGACTCTGCAACTGATCGAGAATCCTCAGCGTCGCCGGCGTGTCCTGCAGCAGCATCGACTCGGTGATCTCCAGCTTGAGCCGTTCCGCCGCCAATCCCGAGGCCTTCAGCGCGCCGCGAATGGTCGCCACCAGGCGCGGGTTCTCGAATTGCGCCGGCGACAGGTTGACCGCCACGGGGGTGGCGCGCGGCCAACTTGCGGCCTGTCGGCATGCCTCCTGAACAATCCAGTCGCCCAGCGGGACGATCAGCCCAATCTCCTCGGCCAGGGGGATGAATTCCATCGGCGGAACCAGGCCACGCTCCTGGTGGCGCCAGCGGACCAGCGCCTCAAGACCGTTCAGCGCATAGGTCTGGGTGTCCAGAATCAGCTGAAAGAACAGTTCAAACTCGTTGTTCGCCGCGGCCCTGCGCAGGTCCGTCTCCGGCGCGTGGCGCGCCTGCACCTCGGCGTTCATGATCGGCTCGAAGAACCGGTAGGTTCCCCGACCATCCGCTTTCGCGCGATACAGTGCCATATCGGCACTCTTAAGCAACGTCTCGGGGTCGGCCCCGCGGCGCGTGTCCAGTGCGATGTCCACGCTGGTGCCGACCGTCACCTGGTGAACCCCCAACTGGAACGGCCGGCCAAGCGCCTCGATCAGGCGATCCGCCAGCGCAATGGCCTGACGCGGCTGCTCGGCGCCGATTTGCACGATGGCGAATTCATTGCCGCCGAGCCGCACCACGGTGTCCTCGTCGCGCACCGCCGCACGCAATCGATACGCCGCGGCGCATAGCAGCGCATCGCCAACCGGATGGCCGCACGTATCGTTGACGTTCTTGAAATGATCGAGGTCCAGGCAGAGCACCGCCAGGCTGTCGCCCCGCGTGCCATGCTCCGATTCCTGCACCATGCGCTCGGGCAGCAGCATGCGGTTCGGCAATCCGGTCAACGCGTCGTGCCGCGCGATGTACGCCAGCCGCGCTTCGGCCTCGCGCCGTTCCGTGATGTCCTCGTGCGTCGCGACCCACCCGTGATCCGGCATCGGCCGGTGATGGATGGAAATGACCCGGCCGTTCTTGAGCTCGACGATGGTGTCGTTGGGCTCGGCGGAGACCGCGATCGAGTCGCGCCACGCCAGATACTCGTCGCGGCTCATTTCCGGAAACGCTCCGGACGCGAACCGCAGGTCGACGATCTCCGTGAGCGTGGTTCCCGGGTCGACCGACTCCGCGGACAGATTGTAAATCTCGGCATAGCGCCGGTTGGCCAGTATCAACCGCTGCGTGCCGTCGAAAAAGCAGACTCCCTGCGTCAGGTTGTTGAGCGCCACATCGAAGCGGTGGTTCTGGATCTGCAGCTCACGCGCCGCGCGGCCGAACGCAGGCAAGACGCGCGTCCGAGCGGCGGCGCAGGCCGAAAACAGGCGCGGAACAGGTTCGTCAATGGACACCTTGCGGGCGGTCAGGCAGCGGGCGAACGGATCGGCACGGATCGATTTTGGCTTGGCCGACCCGAATACACGACGCGAGGTATCAAAATGGTTATCGAGGAACATGCCGGGATAATTGCCTTATCGGGCCCACCTCGCCGGCCGCCTGTTGTCAACCGCCGTCGCCCGTCGCCCGGCGCCCGGCGCCAGCCGGCAGCCGCCAGCCGCCAGCCGCGATAAGTCCGATCCGCGCCACCGTGGCGCGAGACGACCGACCACACACACCGCAAAAATACTGTGAAATCTCAAAATTTGTTCGTCCCATTTCATCGACCAAGACCGATGGACGCGTTACTCTCCACCAATCTTGCCGCGCATTGGCGCCACCGGCCGCCAGGCACATCGGCCGAGAGGGGGCTGCATGACACCATGGCACCGCCTGCCGCTGTGCGCCTGCGCGCTCGCCGCGCTCGCCCTGACCGCGCGTGCCGACGACGTCCCCGGCTCCAACGCGGCGGCGCAGGTGGTCGGCCTGTTCATGCAATCCTGCGTCCGCTTCGCCGGCGACCCCAGCGGGTTGCGCGCCTGGGCGCCAAAAGCCGGCATCCAGCCGTTGCCGACGGCAGGGCAGCAGGCCTTCCTCTACGGCCTGCCGGGCGAGGTGTTCGATGCCTCGACCAAGCAAGGCAAACTGGTGCTGATCTCCGAGAATTCCGGTGCCTGCTCCGCCATGGCCGAGTCCGCCAGCGGCGCCGAGGTGGTGAATGTGCTGGAACAGGTCCTGCAGATGTCGCACATCTCCTTCACCATGACGCGCGAGGACGACGACGCCAAGGAGAAGGACTTGCACCACCGCGAATACACCGTCTCGCAGGGCGCCCGTCAGTGGCAGATGCTGGTCAGCACCGTGAAGGGCACCGCCCCAGGCGAGGTAATGCTCACCACCAGCCCGTGACCAACGCTATGCCAAACTCTCCCCCTCCCCTTGAGGGAGGGGGTTGGGGGGAGGGGTTGGTGCCAGCCTGGCACCGAGGCTTCGATCGCCACACGCCGGCGACCCACCGCACCGCACCCTCACCACCCGGACCCTGACCACATTGGCCAAACCCACCTCGCGCTTCGTCTGCCAGAGCTGCGGCGCTGTCGCCGGCAAATGGGCCGGCCGCTGCGAGGCCTGCGGCGAATGGAACACAATCGTCGAGGAAGCCGTCACACCCCGCCTCGGTCCGGCCCCAGGCGCCAGCCCCTCCCGCGCCATCGCCGGCAAAGCGGTCGCCTTCGTCGGCCTGGCCGGCAAAACCGCGCCACCACCGCGCGCCAGCACCGGCATCGAGGAACTCGACCGCGTCCTCGGCGGCGGCATGGTCGCCGGCTCCGCCGTGCTGGTCGGCGGCGACCCCGGCATCGGCAAGTCCACCCTCTTGCTGCAGGCCGCCGCCGCACTCGCCCGCGCCGGCCGCCGCGTGCTCTACATCTCCGGTGAGGAATCCGTCGACCAGGTCCGCCTGCGCGCCCGCCGCCTCGGCGTCGCCGACGCCCCGCTGGAACTCGCCGCCGCGATCAACCTGCGCGACATCACCGCCTCGTTGGAACGCGCCCCCGACACGGCCCTGGTCGTGATCGACTCGATCCAAACCATGTGGCTGGACAGCATCGAAAGCGCCCCCGGCACCGTCGCCCAGGTCCGCGCCGCCGCGTTCGAGTTGATCCGCCTGGCCAAATCCGCCGGCTTCGCGCTGGTGCTGGTCGGCCACGTCACCAAGGACGGCGCCATCGCCGGCCCGCGCGTGCTGGAGCACATGGTCGACGCCGTGCTGTATTTCGAAGGCGACCGAGGCCACCAGTTCCGGATCCTGCGCGCCGTGAAGAACCGTTTCGGCGCCACCGACGAGATTGGCGTGTTTGCAATGACCGACCAGGGCCTGGCGCAGGTCGCCAACCCCTCGGCCCTGTTCCTGGCCGAGCGCCGAGGCAACATCGCCGGGTCAGCGGTGTTCGCCGGCCTGGAAGGCACCCGCCCCGTCCTGGTCGAGGTCCAGGCCCTGCTCGCCCCCAACCCCGGCGGCTCGCCCCGCCGATCCGTCATCGGCTGGGACGGCGGGCGGCTGTCGATGCTGCTCGCTGTGCTGGAAACCCGCTGCGGCCTGCGCCTGACCGCCACCGACGTCTACCTCAACATTGCCGGCGGCCTGCGCATCACCGAACCCGCCGCCGATCTCGCCGTCGCCGCCGCGTTGGCCTCCGCCGCCACCGAGCAGCCCACCAGCCCCGACATGGTCTATTTCGGCGAGGTCGGTCTGTCCGGCGAGGTCCGCCAGGTCGCCCAGGCCGAGCTGCGCTTGAAGGAAGCCGCCAAGCTGGGGTTCAGCCAGGCCACGCTGCCGCGGCGGGTGGCCCGAGGCAACCGCCCCGCCGCCGCGCCGGAGGGCTTGCGGCTGGACGAGATCGGGCATCTCGCTGCTCTGGTGGCACAGTTCTCCAGGAAAGGGTAGGGCGGGTGGTGAGGGGGCGCCGATTGGACGAAGGAAGGTCCGGGCATGCGATCTGTAGGGATATCGATCCCTGCGAGGCAAAAACCTCCTGTAGACTACCTACAGAAAGCCCTTGAACTATCGGTAGATAGGTTATGGAGGGGGAGGGGTGTTAACCTGCTTAAGGAAGATTCTCATGCCGACGATCAACCCCTCTACCCCGAATGCTTACAACCCCACCGCCGTGGCCGAGGCGATTGACGACACCACCGACGGCCTCGGACGCATGATGTCAGGATTTATCTCCCTGAGATCTGCCCTGCTACCCGAAGCCGATTCAGATATGACAGATTTCGATCCTAAGCTGGACTTTGCGCATTTTTGGAAAATATACCATTATATCAATAAGTTAGCCAAGACTTTCTATTTCACACAACTTATTGATTCAGTTGTATTTTTGCGAGAAATCTAAGGACTCCGCCAACAAATACGAGGTCGGCGGATTGATGAATCTTACCAGGCAGGGCATCGAAATTTGCTATCGCCTGTTCGATGCCGCAAAGAGCCAGTACGCCGTCACAACCCTAATGGATATCAGCTTCGGTGCGGCTACCCATCGTCTAGAGGCATGGAAAAAACTTGGCGGTGTGAACCGCATCAAGCAGCCGCTCGAATAATTTGACACTGCCTTCACCTGGACAGACGAAACGGGGTCGTCATGGCGACACAAACACAACTCACTGGCACGACCGGCGTGTATCTAGCTGCTGCCGAACTATCGCACCGTGGATTCATAGTCTCGCCCACCTCTCGGAGTGCCAGGGAGCAGATCTGCTCGTCACGGACCAAGACTGCCGCAAGGCGTGGCCCGTGCAGGTAAAGACAAACGCGGAAAAGAGGAGCACATGGTCTCTGAGCGAAGGAGACAGCGCTTTCCATTCGGATAGCCACCTTTATGTTTTCGTCAATCTCAAAGGTGGCAGTCGTCCCGAGTACATGGTCGTCGCAAGTCAGCACGTAACTGACAAGATGAAACGCGGCGTAAATTCCAGCCAGTGTTATGTCCGCCGAGGAGAGGGTTCGCCTGATGAGGGATGGAAGCTGTTCGGCGATCCACTCCCTTCTAAAGCTCCAGAGCGCAGCCGGCGAAAGACCACCGCTTAGGCTTCCGTTCACTTCGCCACCACGCGGGGCGGCGCAAAGGTGATGTGAAGCCTGGTCCCAGTCGCCTTCGCCAGCCGCGCGAGGCTGCGACAGGAGGGCATTACCGTCCCGCGTTTCCACCGGGCGATGACCTCCTGCTTGGTGCCCATGCGTTCGGCAAGCTCTATCTGGGTCACACCGGCATCGGCGCGGTCGCGGATCAACGCCGCGGCGAGCGCGAACTTCCCCGCAGGCGCATCGTACTCTCGCCGGTAGGCGGGGTCTTTCATCCAGCCCGCGTGCAGGTCGGGCATGTCAGTCACGGCAGTACCTCCTCGGCCCGGCGCAAGGCCAGGTCGATTTCGCGGCCTGGCGTCTTTTGGGTGCTCTTCACCACCGCACCGACGGCAACGCCGACCGCTGCCGAGCCAGAGGTTTCGCCAAACGCCTACGATGGCGGGTCAGGAGGCACCCGGCATCCCGGAAGGGTCGCGGGCGGCGTGGCGAACGGCGTGGATGATAATCTCGGCCTCGGTAGCCTCATAGAAAATGAGATAAGGGTAAGGCAATGTCGTCATACGCTGGATGGTCGGATCGTCGGTGCTTGTCCCGATGCCGGGATGCAGCAACAAAAGATCGATGACGGTCTGAATGCGAGCCTGGACACGCCGCGCCCCCGGCGGGGAATGGGCCGCGATATAGTCCAGAATCGAACTGAGATCGGCGAGGGCCGGAGTGTATAGCGAAGCCTCACAACCCGTGCTTGCGCCACACAGCCCGCACCTGTTCATCGCTCGCAAATTCGCCACGGGCAGCGGCAGCTTTTGAGGCCCCGACGGCGGCGCATTCCTCGGGCGAAAGCGCAACCGGCGGCACCTCATCATCTGGCCCGGCAAGCCGAAGAACAACGCGGGCGATATCGTCCTGAGCCTCCGGGGACAGACTGCGCGCTGCTTCCACTGCCTCGTCGAGGAGCTTTGTCATTGTTCGACCATAGCAGGTCGTGGTTGACCAACAAAGCCGGTCCGTCTGTGGCAACACAAATCCAACTTGATGCTCTGGCAGCTCCTTGCGACCCGCCATGCCGGGACTTGCGAATTCGTCGCAAGGCCTGGCCGGCAGCTTGACTTGCCGCTGGTTGGAAGAGCGTCAGTCCGAGGGATGTGATCTCCAAGGATGAGACAGGTTGATACCGAAGTGGACACCCCCCGCGTAACGCCGCCACCTGCCTGACAAGCATCCTGGATCATGATTTCGTAAACCACGCCCAAGCACGTTGAGCCCGAGCCGACGAACCACATAAGCTACGGTGCGCATCGAACGGGTTGGCCATGAAGGCACTGACGCACTGCTTTCTGCTCCTGATGGCGATCATTCTTCTCGCCCCGCCCCAGACAGCCCGAGGCGAAGCCCCCGACGACGCACCCCAGGTCCGTATCCTCCACCCTGACGCGGCACCCGAGATCGTCTGGAGCCATGCGACCCAGGCATGCGACGCCACCGATTATTCCGACGTCCCGGCCAGGCCGTTTCTTGGTGATGGCGGCCGTCGCGTGTTCTGGTTCGCCAGCGCGTCACCCGCATATTTCGCGACAGTTGGCGCGCCACCGGAACCTGGCCAGGATATTCTCGCCAAGGCGCACCGGATCCGGGACCCCGGCGGAAACTGTGTCACCTGGATTACTCCGGCATCCTATGGCGGACCCCTGGGTGTGCCGCAATCTTACGATACCGGTTTGTGGATGCAATCGGTATACACGCCCGACGGCAACCACATATTCGCACTCGTGCATAACGAATTTCACGGTGAGTTGACCGCTCCGCCGGGCCACCCATCGAAGTACTGTACGATCACCCAAGCCTTCTTCCTGGCCGGCAATGCGTGCAGCTATTGGAACATGGTCGGTGCCGCCTCGACCGATGGCGGACGCCATTTCAGGCTTTATAAGACCGGCGGGCTCGGCACCGACGCCGACTACAACGCTCCCGTGCTCGCCTCCCCGCACCCCTATCTGCTCCCCGCCGACAACGGCGGCAACAATCCCGGACTGAGCGGACTGCTTACCGTCAGCAACATCATTCGCTGGGGCGGCTATTACTATGTGCTCGTACAGCAGGTGCCCTCGGCGGTACCGGCGCGGCAACCGCCGGACGGGCAAGAGATCGGTCGCAACGGCACTTGTATCTACCGCACCGACCGGCTGTTCGACCGGACCTCCTGGCTCGGATGGAACGGCACCGAATATGCGGTACCGACCGTCACACGCTATCCGTCAAATATCACCGATCCCGTCCAATACACCTGCACGCCGGTGCTCAACGGCATCTATCGCTTCTCCTGGAGCTACAATTCAGTGCTGCGACAGTTCATCGTCCTTGGCATCGACACACAATATGGGCCAAACAAGATCGAGGCCTTCGTCTATACCACCGCGCGGCTGGCGCCAGGCGGCAGGCTGATCGAAACCAGCGCAGAGCATCTGTTGCGCGAGATCAATTGGCTCGATCGCTGGAGCGCCGATCCGTCCGTAACCGGCCAGGCGTATCCGAGCCTGCTGGACCCGCGAAGTCGCGATATTGCCAGGCGCCTGCACCGGCCAATGGCCGATAGTGCCGGCCATGTGCTCCCGCTGGAAGACGACGAACCCGCCGGGCGTGGCGATGACGACGGTCTCGCGGACTTCAGTTTCGAGTATAGCGGCAGTCATCCCTACGTGTATTTCACGCTGCTGCATCCGATCGGCCCGACCCACGACCACACCAACCGCGACCTCGTCCGCCAGAAACTCCAGGTAGGGCCGGCGACCGATCCGGACGACCAGTAGTCGCCGCCAGACCGAACTCCGGTCACGGCCGAAGCTGCCGCACAATGCTCCTTTGGCGCGTACGGCCAGCACGGAAGCAAAAGCGCCGCGGGGTCGACGCCGATCTCACCGAGCCAAGCTGGTCATCGTCAGCCAGCCACCCAAGCAGGGCGTGCGTGTCGAGCGGGAGCGTCACTCCCCCGCCCTCCATCGCCGCCAATACCTCCGCCGGCAGCGCGTCGAAATCGGGCGCCATCCGGATCTCGCCGCGCAGGGCACCCGGCCGCCGGTGCAGCCGCTCCTCCCGTGGCGGTGGACGAACCTCGGCGAGCACCTGATCACGCGACATGATCAGAAACGAACTGCCCTGCCGAGCCCGGCGCAAAAAACCGCTCAGGTCCTCGCGAAACTCCCGCACGCCGACCCATTGCGGCTCGTGCGCCCGCTTGTCTTGCTCAGGTCGAGCCATGACACCCTCGATGTGGCCACAATATCGTGTACAGATCCCGTCAATGGATGTCAGCCGCGCCTTCGCTCGGCAAGGCGACTCGACCGTCCTCGCCCGACATTCTCGACTCTCGACCGGCGTGTCACGTCGCAAACGCCACTCCCCAGTGCGAGAAACGTGAAGCACACCCACACCAATCCGCCGGTCCAACCCAATCCGACCCACCACCCACGATCTCCGCTTGGCGCGGCGCGCCCAACAGGGGATATACCCCGCCACGTGACCCTTTCATGGCGGGCGGATGACCTGGGTTGATCTCGTCGTGCTGGGCATCGTGGCAGTCTCCGGCATGCTCGCCCTCTCGCGCGGCTTGGTGCGCGAGATCCTGGGCCTCGGCGCCTGGGCCGGCGCCGCCGCATTCGCCTACTGGGGCACCCCGCTCGCCCGCCCGCAGTTCGAGCGATGGATCCCGTCCCCCGAATGGGTCGGACCCGTCACCGCCGCGGCGCTGTTCATCGGCTCGCTGCTCATCCTCATGCTGGTGTGCGGCTGGATCGGCAGCCTGGTGCGCGGCTCGGCGCTCGGCGGCCTTGATCGTACGCTGGGTCTGGTATTCGGTCTCGCCCGGGGTGCGCTTCTGGTGGTGTTCGCTTACATCTTGGCTGGCATGGTGATCCCGATCGACCAATGGCCCGGTGTGGTGCTGCGCGCGCGTCTGTTGCCGCTGACCTACCAGGGCGCCGCCTGGGTGGCTGACCACCTGCCGCCCGGCATCGGGCTGCATCGGCCGAACGCGCCGCCGGTCGCCAAGCAGACCACCGCGCAGGATTTGCTTCACGCCCAGCCGCTGGGCCGAGCCGTGGGACCATCGCCACGCGTTCAGACGCGGAATTAGGAGGCTTGCCGATGCCCCCCCTCGCCGTCCACCACCACGACCCGGCCCGCCACGACGACCCGACCCGCCACGACCCAACCCACTACGACGACGACAAGCCGAAGGAAGAGTGCGGCGTCTTCGGCGTCTGGAACCTGCCCAGCGCCGCCGCCGTCACCGCGCTAGGCCTGCACGCATTGCAGCACCGCGGGCAAGAAGCCACCGGGATCGTCACCTACGACGGTGCCCGCTTCCACCAGCACAAGGGCATGGGCCTGGTCGGCGACAATTACAGCGACGCCCGCGTCATTGCCGGCCTGCCCGGCACCAACGCCATCGGCCACAACCGCTACGCCACCACCGGCGACACCATCCTGCGCAACGTCCAGCCGCTCTACGCCGATTTCGAGTTCGGCGGCTTCGCCGTCGCACACAACGGCAATCTGACCAACGCCCACATCCTGCGCCGCACCCTGGTGCGCCGCGGCTGCCTGTTCCAGTCCACCACCGATTCGGAAGTGTTCGTCCACCTGATCGCCATCAGCCTCTACTCCACCGTCGTCGACCGCCTGATCGACGCCCTGAAGCAGGTGGTCGGCGCCTACTCCCTGGTCGCGCTGTCGAACGAGGCCCTGATGGGCGTGCGCGATCCGCTCGGCGTCCGCCCGCTGATCCTCGGCCGCGTGCCCAACTCCGGCCCGACCGGCGGCTGGGTGCTGGCATCCGAAACCTGCGCGCTGGAAATCGTCAACGCCGAGTTCGTCCGCGACGTGGAACCCGGCGAGATCGTCGTGATCAACGACCAGGGCGTGCATTCCATCAAGCCGTTCGGGCGCGCGCGCGAGCGCTTTTGCGTGTTCGAATACATCTATTTCGCCCGCCCCGATTCGGTGATGGAGGGCCACCCGGTCTACACCTCGCGCAAGCAGATCGGCGCCGAGCTCGCCCGCGAATCCGGCGTCGCGGCCGACGTCGTCGTGCCGGTGCCCGATTCAGGCGTCCCCGCCGCGATGGGCTACGCCACCGAAAGCGGCATCCCGTTCGAACTCGGCATCATCCGCAACCACTATGTCGGGCGCACCTTCATCGAGCCGACCGAGCACATCCGACATCTCGGCGTGAAGTTGAAGCACTCCGCCAACCGCCCGGTGCTGGCCGGCAAGCGTGTGATCCTGGTCGACGATTCAATCGTGCGCGGCACCACCAGCCGCAAGATCGTCGAGATGGTGCGCGCCGCCGGTGCCACCGAGGTGCACATGCGCGTCTCCTCGCCGCCGATCACGCATTCCTGCTTTTACGGCATCGACACGCCGGAGCGCAGCGAGCTGCTGGCGTCGGTGCGCGACGTGGACGCGATGGCACGGCTGATCGGCGTGGACAGCCTGGCCTTCATCTCGATCGACGGCCTCTATCGCGCGCTCGGCCAGCCCGGCCGCGATGCGGACCAGCCGCACTACTGCGACGCCTGCTTCACCGGCGACTACCCGATTCCCCGCCCCGACCAAGGCGACAACGCCGACCGCCAGCTCAGCCTGCTGGTCGAGTAAGACCAGCCGCCCTAAATCTTGACGCACGGGCTGCTACCGCCGTCATGCCGGCGAAGGCCGGTATCCGCGACTTTCTTTGCTGCAACGAGGACAAGTCGTGGATACCGGCCTTCGCCGGCATGACCCGCGGGGCACCGTCGGTGGGTCAATCTTTACGGCCGCTGGTTTCTGTTTAGACCAGGCAGAGCGGGAAGACAGGGCAGAGCGGGGAGCCTGGGCAGACCGGGAAGAAGACAGGCAAGCCTAGCCAGACCGAAAAGACTCTCCCCTCCCCTTGAGGGAGGGGGTTGGGGGAGGGGTCGCTGCCAGTTTCAAGTCGAATCCGCTAGCGCCCGCCCCACCATTAAATCAGCACCCTCCGCCACCCCACACCGAAAACCCCCAATGCCCCCACCCCCTTCCAACCCGCTCACCAACCAGATAGCCCTAGTCACCGGCGCCAGTCGCGGTATCGGCGCGGCGGTGGCGATCGAGTTGGCGCGGCTCGGCGCCCGCCCCATCCTGATCGCCCGGACCCAGGGCGGCCTCGAGGAAACCGACGACGCGATCCGCGCCGCCGGCGGCGAGGCAACCCTGCTGCCGCTCGACCTGACCGAGGGCGACCAGGTGGAGGCAATCGGCCCAAGCCTGCTGCAACGCTTCGGCCGCCTGGATATCCTGGTGCACGCCGCTGCGGCGCTGGGCCGCCTGACGCCGGTCAGCCACATCCAGCCGAGCGACTGGGCCGACGTGGTCGGCGTGAACCTGGCTGCCGGCTGGCACCTGATCCGCACCAGCGACAAGCTGCTGCGCGCCGCCCCGGCCGGACGAGCAGTGGTACTCACCGACGGGCTGGCGCGTGACCCGCGCGCCTATTGGGGTGCCTACGGCGCGACCAAGGCGGCGCTGGAGCACCTGTGGCTGACCTGGGCCGCCGAAACGCGCACCACCCGGCTGCGGGTAAACCTGTTCGAACCCGGCCCGATCGCCACGCGCCTGCGCGCCCAGGCGATGCCCGGAGAAGATCCGCGCAGCCTGCCGCTGGCCGCCCACATCGCCCCGGCGATCGCCGCGCTGTGCTGTCCGATCGAGGCGCGGCACGGCGCGATCGTGGGTGCCGATGCGTGGTTACGCCCGGGGATCGGTTCCACCACGCCCAAGGACGCGTTCCGCACCGGGGATTGATTGCGTGCCCGCGCGCCACATCGCGCCAACCCGCCTCAACCCGCCTAAAGGTTCTCCCGCAGGAACTCGATGAACGCCTGTAGCGGCGCCGGCACCTGCCGCCGACTGGGATAATACAGAAAGATCGCTGCCGACCGCGTCGGCCAGTCCTCCAGCAAGGGAACCAACCGCCCCGCCTCGATCTCCTGCGCGGCATAGCCGAGAGCCGTATACAGCACGCCCACACCATCCAGCGCGGCTTTGACTGCAAGTTCGGGATCGTTGACCGTAAGGCGGCCCTCCACGGCCACTTCCATCTGCCTGCCCCTCTTCTCAAATTGCCAGGGAAGGATCACGCCGCTCGGGAAACGAAAGCGGATGCAGTTATGTGCCGCGAGGTCCCGCGGTGTCGTCGGCCGCCCGTGCCGCGCCAGGTAGTCAGGCGCGGCGACGACCACGCTGCGGATCTCCTCGCCGATGCGCACCGCGATCATGTCTCGCTCGACCAGGTCGCCGGCGCGCATTCCCGCATCGAACCGGCCGGCAACGATGTCGGTCAACGTTGGATCGACGGAGATCTCCAGATCGATCGCCGGGTACTGCACGAGAAAGCGCGAAAGCAGCGGCGCCAGCATCAAGCTTGCGGCGGGAGGCAGCACTGTAAGGCGCAGCAGTCCACCCGGCTTGTCGCGAAATGCATTGATCGAGTCGAGGACGGCGCCAAAGTCGTCGAGCAGCGGACGTATCTGGGCGAGCAGCCGCTCGCCCGCCGCCGTCGGCGCCACGCTGCGCGTTGTGCGGTTGAGTAGCCGCACGCCAAGCCTGCCCTCGAGTTCGCGAATGGTTTCACTCAGTCGCGAGCGGGAGATGCCTAGCTGGACCGCCGCCTCGGCAAAGCTGCACCGCTCCGCAACGGTAACGAAGGCGTGCATCTCCGCCAGCTCTGGTCCGCGCATTGATCGCTAATTCCGAATGGCTCATGCGGAGAATACGGCCTTATCGACAGAACCGCCAGCCACCACTCTTCACCGGCAAAGGCGGAGCGAAGGATCTCCCGCTGACCGCATGGGCTAGCCGAGAGCCCGTTTCACGCCATATCGACTACGCCCGACAGCGGCCCCTCACGAAAAGGAAACCGACGCATGCTGAAAGTCGCCATCATCATCGGAAGCACACGACCGGGACGCAACGCCGAGGCCGTCGCGCGCTGGGTCTATGACATCGCGAGCAAGCGAAGCGACGCCGCGTTCGAGATCGTGGACATCAAGGATTTCAACCTTCCCCTGCTCGATGAGCCGGCCCCGGCAGCCATGGGTCAGTACAGCCAGCCGCACACCAAAGCCTGGGCGGCCAAGATCGAGCAGTTCGACGGCTTCGTCTTCGTGACGCCGGAATACAATCATGGCCCGTCCGCCGCGCTCAAGAACGCGATCGACTTTCTGTTCCGAGAATGGAACAACAAGTCCGTCGGATTCGTCGGCTATGGCGGTAGTGGCGGGGCGCGCTCCGTGGAAATACTCCGCCAGGTGGTCAGCAACGTCGAGCTCGCCGATGTGCGCGCGCAGGTCGGCCTCTCCCTCTTCACCGATTTCGAGAATTTTTCGACGTTCAAGCCCGGCCCCCATCTGGAACCGACGGTCACCGGCATGCTCGATCAGGTCATCGCGTGGGGCGGGGCGTTGAAGCCGCTGCGCGCGGCGAAGATCGGTTAGCCTCGGTGACCGCACGTTCGTCGGCAGCAACGAGCCGACCCGCGTACGACTGATACCAGCGGCCGAAAGTCCCCACTCTCCACCCGTCATGGCCGGCGAAGGCCGGCCATCCACGACTCATATGAGGTGTCCCCCGTCAAGTGGAAATTCGCTCATCTCGCCACCTTCCCTTCCGTGTTCAGTTGCTGCGATTGAGTGCTTAAACGGCACCACTGCATCCGGCTTGGGTGACGGTGCCGGGGTC
>DASRQX010000379.1:0-16895 GCA_035696165.1 Acetobacteraceae bacterium
CTCGGCATCCGCGTGACGGAAACCACGACCGATCGGGTCGTCGCCGAGATGGAGGTGCGCCCGGAGCTGTGTACCAGCCCCGCCGTGCTGCATGGCGGGGCGGTGATGGCGTTTGCCGACACACTGGGTGCGCTCGGCACACTCGCCAACCTTCCGCAGGGCGCCGGCACGACGACGATCGAGAGCAAGACAAACTTCATCGGCCCCGCGCCGGCCGGCAGCACCGTGATCGGCTCGGCAACGCCGGTGCATCGCGGCCGCCGTACGCAGGTCTGGCAGACCCGGATCACCACGCGTGACGGCAAGCTCATCGCGCTGGTGACCCAGACCCAGTTGGTGATTTGAGGTAATTGTTCACGCCCCCGTGCGCGAAGCCCTACGGACGAGTTCGTACCGGAAGGACGGCGCCGGTGGGTCGCAAACTCGCCCACAGCCATCAAAATTACCCGAGTTTCATGGCATGGAGGGGGCAAGTGCGCGGTTACCAGCAATCAATCGGACACGGAGTTTCGCTGAGCGCGCACAGAGTTTCACAAGGAAGTAGCAGAAGAATTCATTGCACTTCGCGCGAAGTTGGCCAGTGTGTTCGCGCGAAGCGCCATTGCCGCAGGGCTGTTCAACGCTCGCAAATTGCGCACTACTTTGCCAGGGCGGAGCCGAGGTCTAGCTCGAAAGGTCGGTTCGGCATGGACCCATTTGCGTTCATTTGCGGTTCAATCTTCTTCGCTCGCCCCCGGGATCCGACGATGAGCCGGAGGCTGACTGTGCGAGGGCAGCTTCGCCAGTAAAGCAGGCCTTTAACCGCAAATGAACGCAAATGGGCCGGTAACCGAGCAGGCACCGAACGAGGCACGCGATTTCCGCGCGCGGGTTGCCGGACACGATGCTCTATCCAGGTGGAGCGTTAATGGAGAGCGTTGAACAGTCCCACGAATCCCCGCACCCCGCGAAGAACTGCCGCTTACACGCCAATAACATATTGATTAAGCTTATTCTTCCGGCCTATTGGCCACAATCGTGCCCCGCGCGCTAGAGATAATTCAGCCGCCGATGAACGCCGGCAAGACCAATGCCTCACAAGCCCAGCGCAATGCGCCTGATCTCCAGGCGCGGGTTGCCGAAGTCGAGCAGCAGGCAGACCTGCAGGCCCGTCGCCCGAAGGTAGTTGATGCATAGGGCGCGATGAATGTCAGCTACCGCCTTGATGGCCTTCAGCTCGACGATCACCGATTCCTCGACCAGCAGGTCCACCGCCCAGCAGATCCACCGCATGGTCACCGACGATGATCCCTTCGTACATCACGGTGACGCCGCGCTGCTACGCAACCGCAAGGCCACTCCGCGCCTTCGCAGGGGCAGGCTCTTGCGAAGCTCATGCGCCAGTGCATTTTCGTACACCTTCTCAAGAAATCCCGCTCCAAGAGCATTGGAGACAGTCAGCGCACTGCCGATGATCGGCCCCGTCAGGTGGTCCAGCACGGTTTCATCGGCGTTCATCCGCGGCAAAATATTGCTTACTTCCTTCGCAGCAACACCTTGCCGAAAAGGCGACAGGTTCATCGGTTCGGCCCTTCGACTTGAATCGGCGGCAGGTCGATGGCGGCGCTATACGTCGTGCCTGTTTTGGTTGCGGCCAACGGCCGTGCTGTGTGCACTCGATGGAACTCTGTGTCCGCTTGATGGATTGCTTTGCCGCGACCACCACATATATGTCGTAACGTTCATGCAACAATAACCACCTCAATTCCCCCGCTTTTTCTCCTGAATGAAGCGACGTATGTCCTGCGCCAGCTCGGCATTGTGACGATCCCATGCCTCCGGGTCGGCTTTGATCCCGTCGGTCACCCAGGCATCGATGCTGCGCGTGAACGCCGCAATCTCAGCCTGCGCACGCTCGGCCGGCAGTTCTTCGCCCCTCAACTGAAGCTCTGCGCCGGCATCATCCAAGGCCAGACGGAGATCCGGATCGATCGGGTTGGGTGGCAGCCTGCCGAGTGTCTCTACCCACATATCCTTGAGCATGGCGCTATCCAGGTGCGCAAATCGCCGGCCGCGCTGAACATACAAGCGGGCCTTGTCGAGCTCCTCGCTCATCACGAACAGCAACTCGTTGCGCAGTATCTCGGCGTCGTCTGGTTCGGCGGGATCATCCGCCGCATCCGCGGCCTTCTCGCCCCTGGCGCGTGTCACGACCCGAAATCCCCCGTTCGACCGTCCGTCCCCGCCAGACTTCCTGGACGGACACTAAGAGGTGGCGCCCAACAATATCCGCTTCAATAGGGGCATCCGCAAACTGAATGATTGCATGGGGTCATGCGCGTGGGTGCGGGTGTGTCGCCGCACCGCAAGCAATCAAGTGCACACAGAGTTTCACCGAGAAGTATTGATTGCGCTGTTCACGAAGCCAACCAGTGTACCCGTGCGAAGCGCCATTGCTGTCTACTCTGTGAAACTCTGTGTGCACTCGGTGAAACTCTGTGTCCGATTGATTGCTTCCTGCGATCCAGCCCGGAACGACGAGGGAATCGAAGCGCGGCCCGTCGATCGCTTCGATTGCCATTGCCCGCCGGATCAAGCGGCGACGTGCACTCCCGCAAATCCCGCAAACAGCGCGCGCGCCGCCGCAAGCTCCGGACCCGTAACGATCAGCCTGGCGCAGCCATACGCCTCCCACATCCGTACGGTGAAATCCGGATACACCCGAACCGGCCCCGGACGGTTCGAGTAGTTCGACCCGTCCTTCAAATCCAGGAAGCTCTCCGCCGGAAGCCCCTGCGCCAGCACAACGTCGTGCCGCGGCAGTTCAACGTGGTAGTAGGTCACCTGGCCCACCTGCATTTGGCTGATCGTGCTGCCGTTGACCAGGTATTGGATTGGGATCAGCACCCCATTGACGTAGACGGCATGATCCGGCGACAGGAACAGCTCGGTATGGGGCTGCCCGGGACCGACGGCGCCGGCGGCAATGCGCATCGGCCATACCTTTCGCGGCTTCGGATGACGGGCGCAGTCAACGTCGCGCCGACCCAGCCAGATGATCGGCGCCGCCGCCTCGCCCAGCACCGTCGCCACCATGTCGCCAACCAGCAGATCCTCCACCGCGACCTCGCCCCGCGCGGTCGCGATGCCGTGCCGGCGGCTTAGCAGGCCGCCTGAAACGCGGCGTCGCCGGTGCTGGGATCGGTGAAGATGTTGAAATGGCTGGCGCCGTCGGTGAACTGGACGTTGCCGAGGAAGATAGTGCCGCTGTTCCCCCCCTCGGTCACATGCACCGTGACGACGTTCGGACCGTCAGTGCCGGGCGCAGAATCGACCGAGTTGATGACCACGCCGTTGCCGAAGTCGATCAGGTCGTGAAACCCGACGGTCATCCCCGCGAAGGCGGTCGTATTGAGCGCCGGGGCGCCCAGGATCAGAGTTTCCGTTCCGAAGCCGAACGTTACACTTTGCGCGCCGTCGGGCGCCAGGTCCAGCAGGATGCTGCTGCCCGTGGCCAGCATCAGCGTGCGGCGCCGGTGATGCTGCCGACGATCTCCAGGGTGCCGGCGAAGCTCGAATTAGTCAGCGAGTCGCCGCTGGCTGCAAACGCGACATCCGCATCCAGCGGCCCGGAGCCGCCGATCCCGCCGGCGCCGGTCACGTCCACGGAGATCGGATCCAGCACCCCGCCATTGAGGTCGATCACACCGCCGGTGGTCAGCGTGATGGTCGACACCAGGACGGTTCCGCCGGTCTCGATCGACAGGTTGCCCATCTTGCCGCCGGTGATCGCGCCGCCGGCGCCCAGGCTGCCGGCCTGCAGCAGGCCGCCGCTTTCCACCGAGACGGCGGCGCCCTCGACCGTGCCGCCGGCGGTAACGACCAGCGTCCCCGGGCTGTCAGCGCCGAAAGCGCCGACGTCGATGTCGCCGAAGCCGCCCAGCTTCCCGCCGTTCACCGCCACGGTGCTGCCCGACAGGACCTCGAGCGTGTTGCCGCCCGTGCCGGTCACCGTGCCCAGGCTGCCGATCGTCAGCGTCACGTTCGCGCCGTTTTGGCCGACATCGAACTGCCCGCTGCTGCTCAGCTCCGCGGCGGCCGTCCCGCCTCCGACAGTGATATCGCCGCCCTGGTTGTCACTGACGTTGGCGACCTCGACGAGCCCGCCGGCCCCGATGTTCAGCACGCCGGTGGTCGCGCCCGTTCCGTCGGAGACGACCAGTTGGCCGCCGAGCAACGTGCCGCCGTTCTTGACCGACGCGCTGCCGTGGGCGGCGCTGCCGAACTGGCCGATAGCAATCTCATTGGCCCCGGCATTGACCACACCGACGCCACCGCCGCCGTTGATGTCAAGCGAGCCGGCCGCGAACGCGCCGATGGTGAGATTGCCGCCCGTCAGCAGCCAGGTGCCGCCGCTGACCGTCGCGGCGGCAGTGGCGCTGCCCGTGGCGTCGATAACGCTGGCCGTGCCGGAGATTCCGGTGCTGCTGAGCAAGCCGCAGCCCTCGACCAGCAGCGTGCCGCTGGCATGGGTATGGCCAACGAAGATATTCCTGCTGTCCACTGTCCCGCCGTCGACGACGAGGGTGCCGCGGCCGGCCGCGCCGGTCCCGACGTCGAAGTTGCGGCCGGTCTGGTCCACCAGGTCGCCCTGCACGACCAGCATGCCGGCGCCGTCGTTGCCGCCCGTCGCGATCAGGCCGCCGCTGGCCACCACGGCCGTCCCGGTCGATCCCGGGCCGAACCCGACGTCGATGCTGGTACCGGCATCTGATAGCGTGCCGTTGTTCTCCACCGTCAGGAAGCCAGTGCCGGATTGTCCGATATCGAAACCGAAACTGCCGCTTTCGGAACCGATATTGATCAGCGCGCCGGATCCATCGACCAGGATGCTGCCGGTGGCGCCGGCCGAGACCGCCGCGCTGATGCCGTGCGTGTTGAGATTGTAGATGCCGCCCGCCAGCACCTCGAGCGTGCCGACCGCGCCGGCGTTCAAGCCGACATCCATCCCGTTGCTGGTCGAGGTGAGCATCCCGCCGGACGCGATCTCCAGCAGGCCTTGTGCGCTGGCGGACTTGCCGACATCGATGCTGCCACCGGCCAGATGGATGGTGCCGAAGTTGAGCAGCTCCAGCGTGCCGGTGCCGGCATTGCCGACATTCAGTCCGTTGGTGGTATTCTCGACCAGGCCGCCGTTGATCTCGACGAAGCCATACGAACCAACCGATTCGCCGACATTGATGCCACCGCCGCTAACGTCCACCGTGCCGCCGGCCTCGACGAACAGTGTGCCGGTGCCGGATTTGCCGATGGCCGCGCCGCCCGTGGACACCAGTAGCGGGCTCGGCCCGCCACTGCTCTCGACCGTCCCTTTGGCGTCGAAAGTACCGCCGACGACAATCGTGCCGTCACCGATCACCGTCGTGCCGGCGGCAACCACGGACGTGTCGGAACCGGCACTGAACCCGCCACCGTTGATCGCGACGGTGTTGCCGCTGAAGATGTCGCGCACACCGTGCCCAAGCTGCCCGGTGCCAAAGCCCAAGCCGGTGACGGTCGGCGAGATCGTGATGTTCAGCGCGCCACCGCCGGAGACAAAGACGGTGCCGTCACTGCCGACGCGGTTGGCGATGCCCACGCCCGCGGCGTTGGTGTTGACAGTGCCGTTCGAGGTGAACGTGGTGGCGCCGGGGAAGCCACCGAACGCGGTGGTGCTGCCGGCGAGGACGTTCACCGTGCCGCTGCCGCGGTTGCCGACGTCGATCAATCCACCCTCTGACGAGGTGCCGATGTTCCAAACGCCACCCGGGGCGATCGTCGCGCTGCCCGCGCTGCCCGCCGACTCACCGATGTCCGCGAAGGTCGCCTCGTTCAGCGTGGCGCCGTCCTCGACCACAAGCTGCGCGGTGCCCGCCGGCGCCGGCAACGGTCCGTTGCCCGACACGTTGTTGTCGCCGACAATCATGTAGCCACGAGTGTTGTAAGCGTCGGTCGGGTCGCTGGCGTCGTCCCAGGTGGTCCCGGCGCCGGTCAGCGTCAGCGCGCCGAACGAGGTCGGGTCGGACGACCGGAACCCGTAGGTATCCACGACAGTGGCGCCGCTCTCCACCGTCATCGATCCCGGTGTGCCGCCGCCGTCCTGGCCGATGCTGGTCAGGCCGCCCGTCGACACCACGCCGGTGCCGCTGAACACCGGTCCGTCATCGATCGTGCCGCCATCGACCGTCGCGGTGCCCTGAATGAACAGCCCGATCGTGTCGCCGTTGGCGAACACGGCGCGGTTGACGACAGTGGTCTCGGTCAGCGTGCCGTTGTTGGCGAAGCCCAGATCGCTATGGCCGGTAAGGTCGAGCACCCCGCCGACATCGATCTGCAGGTCCGTGCTGGGCGAAAGCTGGCGCAGGAATGTCGAGGTCAGTGTGTTGCCGCCGGTGGCCTCGATCTCGCCGGCGACCTGCTGGATGCCGTACTGGTTGACGCTGGTGCCGACGGCGGTCGCGCTGGTGATCTGCAGCGTCGCGTTATTGTTGGCCTCGATCAACGAGTTGACCGCGACCGCGGCCGTGCCTGTGGTGAGGACGAATGGACTGATGGTGCCGGTCGCGCCGCTCTTGGCGAAACCGATCACCGCCGTGGCGGTCGGCCCCGGCACCACGCCGGTCGACCAGTCTGCCGCGTTCTGCCGGACGCCCGCGCTGTTGTTCCACACCGAGTCGGCCACGTCGGCGGTCAGCAACGTGTGGCCATCGCCGCCGGTGGTCAGCGTGAAGCTGTCGGCGATGCCGCCCGACACGGCAAAGCTGCTGGTGTTGTAGGCGCCCGACGACAGCACCAGCGAGGCCAGCACATCGCCGCCGTTGCTTTCCAGCAACAGTTGCCCGTCAGACGTGACGGCGATCGTGCCGATACTGAGCGAACCGCCAAGATCGATCGTGTCGCCCTGCTGGAAGCCAAGGATGCGCCCGCCGAACTGCCCGAGCTGATCAAGCTTCAGCGTAGTGTCGGTGGCTCCATCATAGAATGCGAACACCGGCCTGCTGCCCTTGGTCCCCGACGGGAAGCCGGCATTCAGCTCAAGCGTGCCGCCGGACCCGACCACGGCGACGCCGCCGAGCATCGGTGCATAGCCGCCGGCGATCCCGCTGCCGCCGTTGATGACGACCGTGCCGCTGTCGGCGTAGATCAGCCCCGCGTTGAACAGTTCCGACGTGCCGACGACGTCGATGGTCAGCGAATTGCCGACCTCCGCCTCGAGGTTACCGTAGTTGAGGAAATAACCGGGGTTGGTGCCGTCCTGTGCGGTGACGATCGTCGTGCTGGCGTGGGCGGTGCCGGTCGCCTCGATCAGCCCCTTGTTGACGAAGTTGGCGAACGTATCGATTTCCGCCGCCGCGCTGCCCCCGGTGAATACGGTCGTCCCCTGATCGAAACTGCTGACGATGCTGCCGCCGCTGAACGACGAACCGGTGTCATTGGCAAACTGGATCGTGCCGGCATTGAGGAAAACGGTGTTCGACGACAATTCCGCGTCCGTGGCGAGGATCGTGCCGGAATATTCAACGGCGGCATCGCCGGCCTGCGGCGGACCCACCGGCGAGCAGTTCGTCCCGATATTGAAGAAACCGGAGCCCCCGAACCAGGTAAACGTGTCGGCCACAGCGCTTCCCCCGTCTCATTAGTGGACGCAAGTTTACCGAGTTGGGACACATTAGCGCAGCGCTTTTCCGGTCCGTCGAGTCACATGACCTCGTCATGCCGGTCCACCTCGTCATGCCGGCGAAGGTGGCATCCACGACTTTCTTTGCTGCGACCAAGCCAAGCCGTTGACGCCAGCCCTCCAGCATGGCGACATGGGCGCGGCGCTGGTGGGTCAATCCTTCCGATTGCTGGTATACCCAATGCTCGCTGGAATCTGTGCCCTGCCGCATGTCCGCAAGCAAGGATCACCACAGAGACACAGAGGCACAGAGCAGAAAAGCTAAGTGAACGACTTGATATTCTTCTCTGTGCCTCTGTGGCGATTCTTTATTGCAAATAGTTATCGAAGACACGGATTTCCCCGAGCGGATGGTATATCAGGTCAGCGAACGCCCCGAAAGCCGCTCCAACACACGCAATGGCGCCAGCAGCGGATCGCCCATCACCGAGACCGGCACATGAAACGTCTGCTCCAGAGCGCAATGCCCGGCGAGCGCGGCGTGCAGCACCTGGTCGGTGAAGCACAGCCAGGTGGTTCCGGGTGCGAAGCATACATCCGCGCGCGGCGCCGAGGCCTGATACGCAGCGTCCAGTTTGCTGCGATCGTGCAGGCTCAGCATGATGTGGTCGTAGGCGCTGCGCCTGCCCTTGGTGATGCCAACCCGCTCCAGCAGCCAGGCGCTGCCCGGCAGCGGTCGTCCGGCGCGCGGCAGGAATCGCTGCGCGAACGGCTCGAACTTCTCGCCCACACGCCACGCGCGCACCGCGCCGTCGGGCGCCACGTTGGTGAACAACCGCAGGATGCGCTTGTCCGCCATCGGGCGGCTGGGAAACGCATCGACATGCAACCTGCGGTCGTCGTGCCGCGGCGAATAACTGCGTCCCGCGATCTCGTTCGGCCGGAAACTGGTGCGTGCCTGCTGCAGCGTCGGCGCATAACCGGGCAGCAGGTCGGCCACGAACCGTGCCGCGTCGTCGGCAAAGCGCCGCACCATCGCCGTCAGCCGCCCGGCCTCC
Source organism: Acetobacteraceae bacterium (assembly GCA_035696165.1). Lineage (GTDB taxonomy): Bacteria > Pseudomonadota > Alphaproteobacteria > Acetobacterales > Acetobacteraceae > Palsa-883. The sequence continues at coordinate 8,695 of DASRQX010000379.1, forward strand.
CCCGGTTGCAGCGCCACGTTGCCCAACCGGCCGGTCCGCGGATCGAGGCTGACATTCTTCCGCTCCCCGCCCGCAACGTCGGGGCGAAGCAGGTCCGCCTCGTCCGGCGCGACCCGGAACGGCAGGTCCGGCAGCACCACCACCTTGCCGCTCTCCAGCGCCGCCATCGCGCGAGCGATCATCGCCGGGTCGAATGGCCCGTGCCAGGCGGTGATCGCCAGGGTTTCCAGCACCTCGGCCGCGTCCATGGCTATCCGCCTCTATTCGTGGGCAAGCACCCAGTCGTTGATGAAGCTCGCAAGGCCGTTCGCACGGAAGTTCCGTCGCAACGCAACCTCATCATAATCCTCGCGCACCCAGTCGATGAAGGGTTTTCGTCCCTCACCCTCGCGCTGGTAGTGCAGGAAGAACGCATCGAGGATGCCGGTCTTGGCCTGGCGGATATGGCCGAACCGCAGCGACAATTGGCGCAGCGCGTCGCGCGCGGTGCCGCCCTGGAGCAGCACGAACAGCCCAGCCGCCAGTCCCGCGCGGTCCGCGCCCGACTTGCAGTGCATCAGCGCCGGCGCGCGCATGTCACGGTAGATGTCATGTAGCCGCAGGATCCGATCCCGCTGCGGCGCGCCACGGCTTTCCAGGGCCATGTCGATGAAGTCGAGCCCAAGCCGCTTCGCGGCGCCGCGCGACAACGCATCCGAGCCATTATTGGTCGGCCCGCGCAGGTTGATCAGCGTTCGCAGCCCGTAGCGCCCAGCCAACCGCGCCAGGCGCCCAGGCAGCGGGTGGTTGCTGCGGTACAGCCGCCCCGGAGCAACCACGCCGAGGTTGCTCCACACCACGCGAAACACCGCGTGGTCGATCAACAGCGCATCGGCCCACGCAAGCGCGCGGCCACCGGCGGTGCTGACATCGCCCCGAAAAATCGTATCCATGACCGGCGGAACAACCCCAGAACAGATGCGCTGGACTATGCCCGCCAGCCTCACTCGCGCGCAACCCAGGAAGGGAAGACTCTCCTCCTCCCCTTGAGGGCTTGGGCCGCGAAGCGGACCAAGGTTGGGGGGGGGAGGGGTTGGTGCCAGGGTCCCACCGAAGCTTCCAGCGCCCCAACCCTTCCCGTAAGCCGAGGCCGAGAGTTTCCCCCCAATCCCCCAGAGCTCCCCCACCCCAAAATGCCACCTAGCACATCCCCTTGACGCGGGCCTCACGGGGCCGTCAGGTTCCACGCAAGCGGCCTGACGGACCGCAGCCACGGGAGAGGTTCGATAATGGGACGTGCGATGTTCAGCGCCTGCCTTGCGCTGGTCGGATTGACGCTAGCCGCTGGCCCCGCGCCCGCGGCGACGTTCAAGTGCCCGCATGTCGGGGGTGACTTCGTCTTCGGCCAGGAAGCCAATATCAACAGCCTGGACCAGATGACCTCGTCCACCATCTCGACCCGCAACGTCGCGATGAACATGTTCGAAGCGCTGATGACGCGCGACGAAAACTTCAGCCCGATCCTGGACATGGCGGACTCGATGACCGAGTCCCCCGACCACATGACCTACACGTTCAAGCTGCGCCAAGGCGTACATTTTCATAACGGTAAAGAAATGACATCGGCGGACGTGGTGGCAAGCTTCGACCGCTATGCCAAGATCGGCCTGGCACGCAACGCGCTAGACAACGTGGCGCGCTGGGACGCGCCGGACAAATCGACATTCGCGATCTACATGAAAAAGGTGCAGCCAACCTTCCTGCTCGCGCTGTCGTCGTTCAGCATACCGATCGTCATCATCCCATCCGAGGACAAGGACGACCCGCCGCAACAGCTCAAGACCATCGGCACCGGCCCGTTTGAGCTGGTCCAGGCGGTGCCCGGCAGCTTCGTGAAGATGAAGCGCTTCGACGGCTACGTACCGAACAAGAATTTCGAGCAGCGTACCGGGTTCGGCGGCTACAAGCAGGCCTGTTTCGACACGGTTACGTTCCGTATCGTCACCGAGGGCCAGGCGCGCGTCGCCGGATTGCAGACCGGCGAGCTGCAGGGGGTCGAGGACGTCCCCGCCAAGTCGTTGCCCGATATCAAGAACAACCCGAAGATCACCATCCTGCCGCTGAACAACTGGTGGATCCAGATCGCGCTGCCCAACATTTCCGACCCGCCGACCGACAACCTGATGTTCCGCAAGGCGGTGCAGGCGGCGCTGGACATGGACGAGATCATGGATGCCGCCTCGGACGGCAACTACAAGCTGAATGTCGGCTTCCAGTATCCCAACCAGGCCGACTACACCGACGCCGGCAAGGATACCTACAATCTGCACAATGTTGACCTGGCCAAGAAATATCTCGCGCAGTCCGGCTACAAGGGCGAGCCGGTGATCCTGCTGACCGACAAGGACTACGCGCCGATGTACAACTCGGCGCTGGTGATGCAGCAGCAGCTTCAGGCGATTGGCATCAAGGCCGAAATGAAAGTCGTCGACTGGCCGACCTCGGTGCAGCTCGATCTGAACACCAGCAAAGGCTGGAACTTCTTCTACACCGGCTGGGGTACCCAACCGGCGCTGGGTGCGTTGGACACCATGCAGTTCCTCGTGAGCCCGAACGCCGCCTACAAGCCGCCAGGCGATAAGGACGACCCCGACATGCTGGCAGCCTGGCAGGACATGAACAGCCTGCCGACCCCCGAGGCCCGCCAGGCCGCGTTCGTGCGCATGCAGCAGCTTGCGCTGGACAAGGTCTACGCGGTGCCGTTCGGCTCGTTCACCAAGGTGCAGGCGACGCGGTCCGACGTGAAGGGCTTCGTACCATTCCGCATCCCGCGCATGGCCGACGTATGGTTCGAGAAGTAATCCGCGGGCGAAGGACGCAACGTTGAGCGGCCGGGCATGACCGGCATCATCGTCAGCCGGCTGCTCAGCGCGCTGCCCATCCTGCTGATCGTCAGTCTGATCACTTTCGCAATGATCCACCTGATCCCCGGCGATCCGGCGGCGGCGATCGCCGGGCTCAGCGCGACGCCGGAGCAGATTGCCAACATCCGGCACGATCTGGGGCTGGATCAGCCGCTGATGACGCAGTTGGTGCGGTGGTATGCCAATCTGCTGCACGGTGATCTCGGCCGTTCGCTGCTGCTCGGCCAGCCGGTGGTGGGGGCGACGATGTTCCGCCTGCCGGTCACCATCGCATTGTCGCTGTATGCCCTGGTGATCACCTTGGTGATCGGCCTGGTCTCCGGCGTGCTGGCGGCGTTGCGGCAGAATACCTGGGTGGATCAGGCGGCGATGATGTTCGCGATGGTCGGTATTTCGCTGCCGAATTTCTATCTCGGCCTGCTGATGATCATTCTGTTCGCGGTCGATCTGCGCTGGCTGCCGACCGGGGGCTACATTGCGCTGTCCGATGATCCGCTGGGCTGGCTGGCGACCTCGACGATGCCCGCAGTCTCGCTCGCGCTGCTGCTCGCCGGGCTGCTGGCCCGGATCACCCGCTCCACCATGCTGGAGGTACTGCGGCAGGACTACATCCGCACCGCGCGCGCCAAGGGATTGCCGCGCCGGCTGGTGGTGGTGAAGCACGCACTGTCCAACGCGCTGATCCCCATCGTCACGGTGATCGGCATCATCGTTTCGCTGTTGATCTCCGGTGCGGTGGTGACCGAGACGCTGTTCTCGATCCCAGGCGTCGGCCAGTTGCTGACCCAGGCGGTGCTGAACCGCGACTATCCGATGGTCCAGGGCGGCCTGCTGATCGTCACCGCGCTGCTGGTGCTGGTGAATATCGGCGTTGACGTGATCTACGCATTCCTCGATCCGCGGGTGCGCTATGGCGGCGCTTGACAGCACGCGTCACACCGCGCCGGACGCGGACAGCGGCGCTCCGCCGGACGTGACGCTGTCCCCCACGCCGGACGCCCCCACGCCAGACGCTGAGGACGTGCCGGAGCGGCGCCTGTCGCCGGCGGTGCTGACGCTGCGCCGGCTGTTGCATCACCGCCTTTTCATGACCGGCTTCGTGGTGTTCGCGTTCGTGCTGGTCGTCGCGGTGCTGGCGCCATGGCTGACCTCGGCCGATCCTGACCGGTTGGCGATGCGCTTCCGGTTCTTGTCGCCCTCGCCGGATCACCTGTTCGGCACTGACAATTTCGGCCGCAGCCTGTATTCGCGGGTCATCTGGGGCGCGCGGCTGTCGATGATCATCGGCGTGTCCGTCGTGGCGATCAATGCCGTTCTGGGCACCGCGATCGGCGCGGCGGCCGGGTATTTCCGCCGCATCGACAACGTGGTGATGCGGATCAACGACGCGCTGATGGCGTTCCCGGCGGTGCTGCTGGCGATCGCGGTCACTGCGGTGCTGGGGCCGTCGCTGAACGACGTGATCATCGCGCTGGGCGTTGTCTATACGCCGCGCACCGCGCGCATCGTGCGGTCCTCGGTGATCGTGCTGCGTGAGATGGAGTATGTGCAGGCTGCCGTTGCCGCCGGCGCCGGGCATTGGCGCATCCTGCGCCGCCACATCCTGCCGAACGCCATGGCGCCATTGATCGTGCAATTGAGCTTCCTGTTCGCCTACGCCGTGCTGACCGAGGCAACCTTGAGCTTCCTGGGTGTCGGCGCGGTTCCGCCGACGCCGACCTGGGGCAACATTATGGCCGAGGGTCGCCAATACATGGTCGATGCCCCGTGGATCATTGCGATCCCGGGTCTGGCGCTGATGGTGACGGTGCTGGGACTGAATCTATTGGGTGACGGGTTGCGCGACGTGCTGGACCCGCGCCTGAGGATCCAGCAGTGACAGTCCACCCCATCATGGCCGCCCACCCCGTCATGGCCGGTGCAGGCCGGCCATCCACGACTTACGTTGCTGCGGCAAAGGCAAGTCGTGAATGGTCCGCCTTCGCGGGCCATGACGTGGTGCGCCGGCCCATGCGTCCCCTGGACCGCCCAGGCCCCAATTCATGAGCCTCCTGGAGGTCCATAACCTGACCACCGCGTTCCAAACCGCGCACGGCGAAATCACCGCGGTCGAAAACGTAACCTTCGGCCTGGACGCAGGGGAAATCCTAGGCATCGTCGGCGAATCCGGCTCCGGCAAAAGCGTCACCGCCCTGACCATCATGGGCCTGCTGCCGCACCCCCCCGCACGCGTCGCCGCCGGCCAAGTCCGCTTCGCTGGCCAGACCCTGACCGAACTGTCCGACGCAAGAATGCAACGAATACGCGGTCCGGGCATCGCCATGGTGTTCCAGGAGCCGATGACCTCGCTGAACCCGGTGTTCACCATCGGCGAGCAGATCATGGAAACCATCCGCGCGCACGAACGCCTGCCGCAACGCGCGATCTACACGCGCGCCATACAGATGCTGGAGAAAGTCGGCATCCCCTCGGCAACCCGGCGCATGACCGACTATCCGCACCAACTCTCCGGCGGGCAGCGCCAGCGCGTGATGATCGCCATCGCACTGGCCTGCAACCCGAAGCTGCTGATCGCCGACGAACCGACCACCGCGCTGGACGTTACGATTCAGGCACAGATCCTCGATCTGCTGCTGGACCTGCGCGATGAGTTCGGCATGGCGATCATGATCATCACGCACAACATGGGCGTGATCGCCGAGACCGCCGACCGCGTGCTGGTGATGTATGCTGGCCGTGTGGTCGAAGAAGCCCCGGTGGCGCGGCTGTTCGACAAGCCGCTGCATCCCTACACGCAGGGCCTGCTGGAATGCGTGCCGTCGCTGTCCGACGAGACGCCGCGCCTGGTCGCGATCCCCGGCACCTTGCCCGATCCCGCGCGCCGCCCGCGCGGCTGCCGCTTCGCCGTGCGCTGCCGGTACGCGCTGCCGGAGTGCCGCGCCGTGCTGCCGGCCTTGAATGCGTATGACACCGCTCACACCGCCGCCTGCATCCGCGCTGCGGAGTTCGCCGCGTCGTGACAGTGCTGGTCGAGGCCATCGCCGTCACCAAGCATTTTCCGGTCAAGGCAGGATCGTTATTTCGCCGCACCACGCTCGCGCTGCGCGCGGTAGACGAAGTAGCGCTCCGCATCGAGGCCGGCGAGACGCTCGGCCTGGTCGGCGAGTCGGGCTGCGGCAAGTCGACGCTCGGCCGGCTGCTGATCCGGCTGATTGAGCCAAGCAGCGGCGCCATCCTGTTCGACGGCCGGGACATCAGCGACCTGGAGGGCAAGGCGTTGCGGGACCAGCGCCGCGCCATGCAGATCATCTTCCAGGACCCGTTCGGCGCGTTGAACCCGCGCATGACGGTGGAGGACATCATTGCCGAACCGCTGCTGATCCACGGCGCGCGCATGAACGCCGCGACGCGCAAGACGGTGGCCGACATGCTGAGCTTGGTCGGGCTGCCGGACCGCGCCCGCGATCGCTACCCGCACGAGTTCTCCGGCGGGCAGCGCCAGCGCATCGGCATCGCCCGCGCGCTGGTGCTGCATCCGCGCTTCGTGGTGTGCGACGAGCCGGTGTCCGCGCTGGATGTTTCGGTGCAGGCACAGATCGTCAACCTGCTGCAGGATTTGCAGGCCGAGCTGGGACTGACTTATCTGTTCATCGCGCATGACCTGGGCGTCGTGAAGCACATCTCCACCCGTGTAGCGGTGATGTATCTCGGCAAAGTGGTCGAACTGGCGGAGAAACGAGCGCTGTACACCGCGCCGCGGCATCCCTACACGCAGGGGCTGATCGCCGCGGTGCCGGTGTCGCATCCGGCGGCGCGGCGACGGCGGGAGCGGATCACCGGGGACATCCCAAGCGCGCTGCACCCGCCGTCAGGCTGTCGCTTCCACACACGCTGCCCGCACGTGATGCCGATCTGTCGCGAGCAGGAACCAAAGATGACGCAGCCGGTCCCCGGCCATCAAGTAGCCTGCCATCTGGTAAGTGACGGGTAGGCATTCCCCAACCACAGTCGGGGACAGACTTCTCCCCCTCCCCTTGAGGGAGGGGGTTGGGGGGAGGGGTCGGAGCGCCAAAAAGTCAATACGACCCCGCCCCTAACCCGCCCCCAAAACAAGGCAGGTAAGCCTCCCCCAGAGGGCCGCTATCCCGATGCGTGTGCGCTCAATCCGGCCGAACAGACAAAGACGGCCGAAACCCCGCAGCAGGATGCGGCGCCGCCAACCGCGCCACCCCAAACAGTTTCTCCCGATAAGTCCCAGCACCGTACGCACGCTTATAACGCCCGCGCTCCTGCAACATCGGCACCACCAGCGCAATAAAATCCTCCAAACACTCCGGTGCCACCGTACGCGACAAATTAAAGCCGTCAACATCGGCTTCCTCGACCCACGCGATCAGCCCATCGGCGACCTGCTCCGGGTCCCCAACAATCGGCAACTGCCGGCTACCCAACACGAACCGATCGATCAGATCACGCTTCGTCCAGCCGGGCCCAATCGCACGAGCCATCGCCTCCACATTCGACCGGATCGCCTGCGACGCGCTGCCATCGATCGGCTCATCCATCCCAAACCGAGCGAAATCAATGCCCAGCGAAGCCGCGGCGTGCGCCAACGCCCCCTCAACCGACGCACAACGACGATACTCCGCAAGTTTTTCCGCCGCCTCGCGCTCGGTCCGCCCCACCACGACCGTTGCGCCGACGAACATCTGCAACGCCCGTGGCGCTGCGCGCGCACGCAGATCGGCAACCAGGCGCGCCACGTTGGCCTTGCTGCTGCCGTTCACGAACACGCACTCCGCGTGCCGGGCGGCAAAGACGCGGCCTCGATCAGACGCACCCGCCTGGTACAGCACCGGCGTTCGTTGCGGTGACGGCTCGCACAGATGGATCGCATCCAGCCGGTATTGTCGCCCCTGGTGATGTACCGAGCGCACCCGCGCGGGGTCGGCATAAACGCCGGCGGCGCGATCGGACAGCACGGCGTCGTCCTGCCAACTGCCTTCCCACAGCGCGTAGACAACCTGCATATATTCGTCCGCCAGGTCGTAACGATCATCGTGCGCCATTTGCACGTCGAACCCCATACCCCGCGCGGCGCTGTCCAGGTAGCCGGTGACGATGTTCCAGCCGATGCGCCCGTTGGTCAGATGATCCAGCGACGACATGCGCCGCGCGAACAGATAGGGCGGCTCATACGCAAGATTGCAGGTGACGCCGAAGCCCAGATGCGTGGTGGCATGCGCCATCGCCGGAACAAGCAGCATCGGATCGATCAGCGGCACCTGCACCGCGCCG
>DASRQX010000380.1:0-29998 GCA_035696165.1 Acetobacteraceae bacterium
CGCGCCGGGGATACCGCCGCCATTGGGGCTCATGCACTGCCAGAACACGATGTGGTTCCAGTGCTGACCGGCATTGTTGAACACTGGCGCCATGTCAGGCTTGTTGTATGACAGCTTGACGATTTCCTCGAGCGACTTGCCCTTCAGCGCGTCGTTGGCATCGACGAAGCCGTTCAGCGCGGTGATATAGGCCTGGTGATGCCTACCGTGATGCAGCTCTAGGGTTTCCTCGCACATCCCTTTTGCCGCCAGGGCGGTCTTGGAATAGGGCAGGCTGGGTAGTTCGAATGCCATGGCGCGTTCTCCGCTGCGTTGCACTGAAAGATGGATCCCCCCGGTCCACGCCCGCGCGTGGGCCGGTCCGACCGCCAAACTTGCACGCCCGCGCGCTCCGCGCCACCTCCGGGCGATGACGGATGCGCGAGGGGCAGGCGCCCTGATGAGGACGTCATGACGGACCTGCTCGCCTTCGTGCGCCGGCATGATCCGGACCGGTTCCTGAGCGCGCTGTTCGCCCCGGCCGAGCGGCGGGGCGCGCTGCTGGCGCTGTATGCGTTCAACCACGAGCTGGCGCGGGCGCGCGAGGCGGTGCGGGAGCCGCCGCTGGCGCTGATCCGATTGCAGTGGTGGCGTGAGGTGGTCGAGGGTGCGGCGCGGACGCATGAAGTGGCGACGCCGCTCAGCGAGGCGCTCGCCGCCGGTGCCCTGGCGCGCGACGATCTGCTGGCGCTGATCGATGCGCGCGAGATCGAGGTGGAGCCACAAATAGATACAGTATCGGACTGGTTGGCGTATCTACGTGGCACCGCGGGTGGGCTGGCGGTGACCGCCGCACGCTGCCTGGGTGCGTCCGCTCCCGAATCGATCCGAAGTCTTGGCACGGCGTATGGCATCGCCGGGATGCTGCGCGCGGCACCAGCGCTGGCCCGCCAGGGCCGGTGTCTGTTGCCGGCCGACTGTCTCGCCGCACATGGCCTTTCACCCGATTCTGTCATTTCAGCCCCGGACACGCCCGCGCTCGCTCCGGTCCTGCACGACCTGGCACGCGAGGGCGCCAACCTGCTCGCCCACGCCCCACGCCCAGCACGCGCCGCCATCCCTGCCGCGCTCCCCGCCGTACTCGCGCGCCGCGACCTCGCCCGCGTGCCCGCGCCCGCGGCGCCGCGCGGCCTTGGCGACCGTCTGGCGGTACTGTGGGCCGCGACGATCGGGCGCGTCTGACCGATCCGATCCCTCCGCCGTCTCATCGCCGCCCAGCAGGAACAGCACCGACCCAATCAACGCCGCAACCACCGCATCGGTGATCTCCCCCGCGGGCCCCGACGTCCAGGATTGCGCCGCGGCGATCAGCAGCAACAGCGTCACCGTCAACGCCGTCGCAAATGCGAACGACAGCCGCAATCGCGTCAGCAGCCAGATCAATCCGCCATACAGGAACGCATCCGAAAAAATCCCACGCACCAGTTGCCCCGTCGAGCCGGTCATCAGCGACTGGAACGGCAGCCAGCCGAACCCGTGCGGCAGGCCGACGAAATCAAACGGTGCCAGCCGTACCACCACCACCAGCGCCGCGAACGCGACGGCCAGCAACAGCCGCCCGAGCACCACGTGCCGCAGCACCAGCCACAGCACGAACGCCACTACCGCGCCCAGCATATCCGGCTGCGACAGCGCGTGCCCGGCGATCAGCACCCGCCCGGCGAATTCCCCGAACACGAACAACGCGAAGAACTGCGCCCACCGCCAGCCGCCCAGCGTCTCGGCCAGGTACGCCACCACCAGCCATCGTACCGCCGCGCGCGCCAACCCCAACGGCTCGCTTAGCACCGGCAGCAGCAACGGGGCGACGATCTCCCGCGCGCTGTGTGGGTTCGCCACCGGAATGTACGGATACAGCCGGTCCCCCGCCCACATGATCAGCAGGATCAGCTCCACCCGTTCCACGCCCGGCGAGCCCATCAACGACCACCGCGGGTGCTGCGCCACCAGTGCCAGTCCCGCGCCGATGCCAGCCCCGAGCGCTGGCATAGACATGTCCCGTCGTCGTCGTCTGGCCCACGTCCTGGTAGCGCGCCAGCTCAATCCAGGCGCTCAGCAGCCCCGCCGCCATCACCGCGCCGGCCACCCGGATCCGCGCCACCACGTCGAGCGGCATCGCGTAGACCGCCAGGAAGCCGAATGGCACGAACAGCAGGATGGCCGGCGGATCGCCCGCCTGGTCCACGTCGCCGATCGTGCTCAGCAGCGTGGCGATCGCATCGACCTGGTCGTCCGGCCGGTAGTACCATCGGAACGGGGTCAGCGCGGTATAGACGATGGCCACTGTGGCCACGAGGAACAACGCAATGAAGGTGGGTGCGGCGCGTGTTGGTGGCATCGGCCCGTCGGTCGCCATGCCGCCGCTGCCCGCGCCGCCGATCCAACTCCGGCCAGTTCCCACTCATGCCGCGCCGCCCAACAGGGACATAGGGTCTTGCCACGCTGTGCGAGTGCGACGCCCAAGCGGACCACGCAGTCTCGCGTCAGCACGGCACGGGAGACGTCCCCTGCCGCCGCCACGCCAACAGGTGCTGGGGTCTTCCCCCCAGTCATTGCGCGGCGCAGTGGGCCGGAACAATCTCGCCCCAGGGAGTCACCGGCGGAATAGCCCCCCGAGGCCTAACCATCGCGCACCATCCCCACGGTTCATGGGGCTCTGTCGCGATCCCGACACCTGCACCAGCAAGCGCGTCGTCGCCAGTCCGACCCGCCGGGTCCTACTTTCCTGTATGCTCATATCCTCAACCCCCACCACAGGTTGGCTCGGCCAACAGGTGTATCGCGTCTTCCCGCGGGACACAGGTCGAGCGCCCCGGCGGACCAGGGGCGGAATGGGTTGACCCATCGCGCGCCCACATCCCCCGCGGCACCTAACCGCATCCGGCGGTGCCCGTCCCGGTGAGCTTCCCGACCGCGGGCGCAACCATCCCGCGGCCTCGCCCGGCGCGCCGTTCCGCGCGGCGCGATCATCGACGGGATCGGAAGGGAATGAACCGATATGATGGCCTCCGGCCACAGGAGTTGGTTATCCGCACTAACCGATCCAACCCATCCGAGGCGAACCATTCCTCATCCCCCGGTCGCTTGCCGACCGTCTAGAGGTAGGCCTCACCCCAAGGCATCAGATCAATCCCGAAATACACACGCGCGATCAATGCCCCCGTCGACCACACCAGCGCGACATACCCGATCCGCCGCACAACCGTCGTACTGTTCGAGATCAGCAGCGCATAAAGCCGCGCGCTGAACGGCGGCCAGCCCGCCAACAGGCTGCCGATCAGGAAGCCGCTCAGCATCCCGGCGAGCGGCACGCTGTTGGCGTCGGTGAACTGCATCCAGGGTGGATCGCCCGCCATCCGCTGCTCTCCCGCTGCAGCGCGCGGGGCCCCGCACCGGTCACACGCGAATCATGCCCGCGCGGCGCCGGTCCAGCCAGGGTTCAACAGAGCAGGATAGGCCCACCAGCGCGCGAGCCACACAAACAACGGAGCGGCCAACGCCGCCCCGTTCTACCATCGCCTCGATCGCACAGGCCCGCGGCAGACGCCAGCGCATCTCGCCGCGACGGTGAGCTCGGTCCCAGAACGCTCGAATCAGCCCTTCTTCGCGACCTTGGCCGCCGCGGTCAGATACCCGCCCAGCGTCCGCATATATGCGGTGCCGCCCGGCGTCTTGCGCACGATCACACTGCGGCGGTCGCGCTTGTCTTCCTCGCGCTTCGCGAATTTCGCCTCTTCCAGTCGATCCAGCGCGCGCGTGATTGCCGGCTTCGAAACTTTCAGCTCAGCCGCCAGGCCGCGCACGGTATGATCCGTCGCCGGCTCCAGATAGATCTTCATGAACACCGCGAGCTGACGCGCCGACAGATCGGCCATGTCGCTGCGCACGATCGAGATCATTGTCTCCTTGAGCGTGGTCAGCATCGGGTTGGACGGAGCAGTCGCCATTATCGCCTCCTATGCGAGAAGGTCGCGATCTGGTAACCATTTTCCGATTCGACTCAAGGGCTTCAGCGAACCGGCTGGGCAGTACTCGCGAAAATGATGACGATTACGGGAGCGCAGCAGCGCGCCAACCCTTCCGCGGTGGGCTCGTTCCGCTCCTGCGCCGCAACCCCGAGTTGAAACCGCGCGCGATTCCCTAGGGCATGACGCGTGGGACATTACGCGTGCGCGTCCCGGGGCCGGGGCTGTGCGGCGAGGACCTTCATCTGCTGGTCGGCCTCCGCCATCGCATCCAGCGCCCCCAGTCGCGTCTGCGCTTCCGCCTCGGTCGGGTAGACCCGCGACAGCAGCCAGTGCTTCCCCGTCGGGCTGGTGGCCTGGATCCGGAAGGCTCCGGCGTGCGCGACGATCTGATGCGTTTTCATGCCCCGAATATGGCAGGGGTGGGAGGGTTTGTGCAGCGCGAACACGTAGACATGAACAATGATTGCGGTCGGGTCTCCGATGGCATGATCATACCTATCCCATCGTCGAGGGCTGACCATGGACGTGTTGATTGACAGCCTCCTGGCGGGTGCGGCGAGGGCAACGGGCAACGTTGCCGTCATCGACGTGTTTCGCGCTTTCACGACGGCGGCCGTCGCGCTGGCAAACGGTGTCTGTCAGATTCTCATGGTCAGTACGATCGAAGAAGCCTTGGCGCTGCGCGGCAGCGGCGCAGCCCAACTGTGCATGGGCGAGGTTCGGGGCCGCAAGCCTGTCGGGTTCGATTTCGGCAACTCTCCGTCCGAGCTGTTGGGCACCGCACTCCAGGGCGCCACCATCGCCCAGCGGACAAGCGCGGGGACGCAGGGCATCATCGCCGCCGCTGGCGGGGCGGACCGCCTCTACGCCGCATCATTGGTAACGGCGAGCGCCACCGCGCGGGCGCTGCGTGCGGGCGCCCCCGATCGCGTCACCATCGTCGCGATGGGCGACAATGGCACGATCCGGACGAACGAGGATGAGCTGTGCGCATTGCATTTGCGGAATCTTCTGGAAGGCAGACCAGGCGATCCCGAAGCCATTCGTCGATTGATCCTGGCCGGCGGCGAGGTGGAACGCTTTCGCGACCCGGCGCGCCCGCATGTGCCACTTGGTGATCTAGATATTGCCCTCGAAATCGACCGCTATGCGTTCGCGATCCGGGTTGAGTTGCAGGCTGGCCGGCCCGTTGCCCGGATGGAACAGAGTGTCTAGGATCCACTTCGGGACGCGCCTTCCGACAACACCATTCTGGACGCATGTTCGGTGGTCTGCGTGCGATACGACAGTGCAATGTCGTGCGCTGGTGGCTTCCCGCATCTGCGCCCCTGACCTTGGCGGCACTCATCAGGCGAGCGACTATTGCGCTGAATGTGAAACGTCGTGCCCGATCATCCAGCAGGCAACCGGGAGATCACCAAAAATCGTTGCCAGCTCCACCGTCGCGTCTCCCGCGAGCGACACCGCCGGGACAAGGGCGTTGCGCCAGGTGCCGGGCGGCAGATGCAGCACGGTTCCTTGCCACACCGCTGGGTCGATGCAAGGGATCGGCGCGGTCCCAAGCAGCCTTGCCGCGAGCCGGGCAACCGCGACCATCAGGCAGCTCCTTCCGTCTTCGCGCAGAAAGGCCACGGCATGGCCTGTGCGCGGGCCGATCAGCGCAAGCGGGCGGTAACCACCCGTCGCGAACACCGACGTCATCCGCGCCCGTAGTGCCAGCATGCGCGCAATCAGCGCCTGTTTGACCTGTCCGGTGCGCCAGTCACGCAACAGGTCCGGCAGTGCGGTCACATGGCCGAGCGCCCGATCGCGGGCGGCAAAATCCACTTGCCGGCGGTTGTCCGGGTCGACCAGACTTTCGTCCCAGAACTCCGCACCCTGATAAAGATCGGGCACGCCCGGGACGGTAAGGCGCAGCATCGTCTGCGCCAGCCCGTTCACCGCGCCAGCCGGTCCGATGCGCGCGGCAAAACCCGCGATTTCCTGCCTGCAAGACCGATCGGCGAGCAGGCGCCTCAGGAAGTCCCCGCAGGCGGCTTCATAGGCCTCGTTCGGCGCCGCCCAGTCCGAGCGCTGCTTGGCTTCACGCAACGCTTTCTCCTGCCAGCCCGCGACACGCGAGGCGAATTCCGCGACGCCGGCGTCATCCGCCGCGTCCAGCAACGCCGGCCAGGCCGCGACCAGCGTCTGATAGAGCATCAACTCGTCCGCCGGGCACGGTGCCACACCGTCTTGCAGCATCCGCCTATTTGCATCGTTCCGCTGCCGCCATGTTTCGACCTGTTCGGCCCACACAGCGGGGATCTCGCTGAGCACCGCGAGTCGCGCGCGCACATCCTCGCCGCGCTTGTGGTCATGCGTCGCGGTCGCGAGCAGGGCGTGCGGGAAGCGCTGCTGCCGTGCGATCATCGCTTGGTGGAAGTCTGCCGGCGCCATGGCGAACCGCCCAGGCGACGCGCCGACGTCGTTCCGTGAAAGCAAGCGGCCGTACCGGTAGAATGCCGTGTCCTCCACCGCCTTCGCCGCGAGAGGCGCGGTCAGAAGCTGGAAACGAATCTGGCCCCCGCGTGCGCGCCGATCCGGCGCCGTCAACAGCGCACGCAGCCGATCGAGCCACGGCCGTTCCGCCCGTGGCGCCACACGCTCCGCCGCCGCCAGCGCGCGTTCCAGCGGCATCGTCTCGCCACCGGGATAGCTCCGATAGACCGGGAAGTGGCTGGCAACCGCCACCACACTGCGTTCCAGCGCCGCCTCCGGCAGGTCCCGCCCGTCGCCAGAGGTGGCAAGAGACCGCACGGTCCGCGCGAGCTCAGCCGCGAACAGCCTGCGGACAAGCGCGGTCCGGCCAGCAAGCTCGACACTGGCAAAATCCGCGCTGCTTCCGGTGACCCGTGCCCAAAGCTGAGTGAGCGGACCCTCGCCGGCCGGGTCGTGCAACAGCCCACCCACCTCGGCCATGAAATCATAGCCGGTGGTGCCGTCCGTTTCCCACGCGGCAGACAGATCCTCCCCGGCGGCAAGGATCTTCTCCACCACGATGTAAGGCCGCCGCCCGCCGGCCTTGGCCAGCGCGCGGCGCAACCGGCGGCAATAGGCGGCGGGATCAGCCAGGCCGTCCACATGGTCCACCCGCACCCCGTCGATCAATCCAGTGGCGAACAGCTCCACGACGAGCCCATGGGTCGCGTCAAACACCAGGGCCCGGTCCGCGTGCAGCGCGACCAACCCGTTGATATCGAAGAAGCGGCGCCAGTTGATCGCGTCCCCCGCGGTGCGCCACCAGGCCAGCCGATAGTGCTGCGCCGCCAGCACGGCCGCCAGGTCGCCAGCCTCCGCGGTGCCGTCGGCAAGCGGGAAGCGGTGGTCGAAATACGCGATGGCACCTGTCTCGCGATCGAACCGGATTTCACCGTCGGCGAGCGCCTCGGCATAGGGCCGGCCGAGAACGGGCAGCAGCACCTTGCCCCGCAGCCAAGGTTGCGGTGGAGACCAGTCGATATCGAAGAACGCCGCGTAGGCACTCCGGCGTCCTTTCGCCAACACGTCCCGCCACCACGGGTTCTGCATTGCGTCGGCGGCCATGTGGTTCGGCACGATATCCAGCACCAACCCCATGCCATGCCGATGAATTGCTGCAACGAGGCGCTCAAGCCCCGCGCGTCCGCCAAGCGCGGGATTGATCGTTGCGTAGTCGACCACGTCGTAGCCATGGGTCGAGCCCCGGCACGCCGCGAACAGCGGCGAGGCATACAGATGGCTGATGCCGAGCCTGGCGAGATACGGCACCACCCGTTCCGCATCAGCGAGTGTGAAACCGGGATGGAACTGCAGCCGGGCGGTGGCACGCGGCGGCTCGGCTTGCGTCATGGATTGCCGCGCCCCGTGCGCAATACGTGCAGCCGCGCGGCGACATCCGGCCGGTCAAGCATGGTTTCGACCGGCACCGGCAGCCGGCGGCACCAGTTGGGATGGCCCGAGATCGTGCCTGGCAGGTTCGGCTGCTCTTCCACGGCAAGTGCGTCCTCCAGTGGCAGCAACGCGAGCCGCGAAGCCGTCCGGCCGATAAAGCCCGTCGCCGCGGTGGCAACCTTGCCGCCATCGCCGGGTCCGGGCAGGTCACCGTCCGCCGTGCCCGCGGCACGGAAGCTATGCCAGAGCTGGTGGCGCGCGCGCTGCCGTGCTGCCTCGCCCTCGTGCCGCAGCCCAAGCCGCTCGCGCCAGGCGATGTCCCGTCCGCTCCACCAGCCCGCGACCGTCGGCAGGTCGTGGGTGGAGGTCATGGCAACCGCCTCGCGGCTCCAGGCTCCCGGGGGCCGGAACCCGCCGCCCGCCACCTGCTCGAACCACAGCACGCGAAGCCCCGCCATGCCGCTGGCTACCAACTGCTCGGGGAACCCCACCGGCACGGTGCCAAGGTCCTCGGCCAGCACCACGGCCCGGTGACGGAACGATTCCAGCGCGAGCAGCCGCATCAGGTCCTCGCGGGGATAGCTCAGATAGACACCGTCCTGGGGCGAAGCCCCGTCGGGGATCACCCATAGCCGCGCCAGCCCCATCGCGTGGTCGATCCGTACCCCGCCGGCATGGGCCAGCGCCGCACGCAACATGCGAAGCCAGCCCGAGAAGCCGCTGCGCAGCAGCCCGAACGGGGAGAAGCTCACCAGCCCCCAGCCTTGCCCCGCGTGATTGAACGCGTCCGGCGGTGCGCCGATCGAAAGCCCGCGCAGCATGTCCTCGGGTCCCAACCAGGCGTCGCTGCCGCCCGGGTCGGCACCCACCGCGAGATCGGCGATCAACCCGATCCGCATCCCGCCGCGCCGTGCCGCGCGCTGTGCTTCGGCAAGGCCCAGTTGGGCGCGATATTGCAAGTACAGATGGAAGGCCACTTCCTGCGCCGTGTCGCGCGCGAAGAGCCTGGCCGCCGCGCCGCGGGGTGAGGCAAGCGCAGTTGGCCAGCGCCGCCAGTCCGACACGCCGCCCTTGGCGGTCTCGGCGGCGGCGATCGTCTCGAACAATGCATGGCAGCGCAGCTCCGGCCCCGCGTGCCGTCGGAAGGCGGCAAAGCCCGGGCCCACCGCATCACGGGTGAAATCCTGCCGGAGCGCGGCGAGACGCGCCGTGACCACCGCTGGCCAATCGATCAGCCCTCCGTCCGCCGGCGCCGGCCGGCCCGCGTCGCAGGCCGTATAGACCGGATTGAGCGCCACCCGGCTGGACGGCGCGTAGGGCGCCGCGCGCCCGGGATCGGCGGTGAACAGCGCGTGCACCGGGCTGATGGCGACCGCGTCGATGCCGCGCGTGGCGGCTCGGCGGGCCAGCTCGGCAAGCGCGGCAAAATCACCGCACCTGGCATCATCGCGCCGCGACAAGGCGTAGAGCTGGGCTGCCAGACCGGCGAGGCGGCGGCCGGAACCCGCATCCGCCAGCGTCCAGCCACGCTTCGGTGCGACGGCGAGCGTGCCTGACCAGTCTTGTGCCTCGACCTGGTGATAGCCGACAGGCAGCGCGGTCGGCGCGGCGCCATCGCCTTCACGTGTTCTGCCGTCTTCCAGCGTGATCCGCCACGCGCCCAGCCGACCTGGAAGGTCCACAGGCTGGCCGACCTCGGCCGTGATCAGCCGCCGTGCCCGTTCGATGCGCGCCAGTTCCGCCATGCTGCCGCGGCATTGCGCGGCGGTCGCAGCCGGCAGACCAAGTGCGCCAAGCACGTCGCGCAGCACGCCAATCTCGACGGTCCGCGATCGGTTCTCCAGATCGGTCCATTGCACCGCCAGCCCGGCGGCCCGGGCGAGTTCCAACGTGCCCATGTCGCTCATGCCCGGTGCTCCAGCCACGCCACCGCGCCGCGCGCGGGAATGTGGTCCGCAGGGAAGGGGGGATCGAAACTGGCTGCGAGGACGGCACCCTTGCCGGGACGACAGGGCAGGGCGTCGGGACCGAAATTGGCGGCGATGGTGAGTTCCGTTCCGTTGCCGAGGTGCCAGGCCGCGCGCACACCGCGGTTGGCGAGCGCTTCCGCCGACAGTGCGCGCGTCCCCGGCAGATGCGGCATGATGTGTGCGGCACGCAGGGCCAGCATCCGGGCATAGAACGCCTGCACCTCGCGCTGTGCGGGGCTGCGCTCGGCGGCGGGGGTTGGGATCGAACGGCGGTATGTTCCGGGATCGTTGGGATCCGGGATGTGTTCCCTGGCCGCCGGGTCGGCGAAGTCAGCGAAATGCGCGAATTCCCGCCGCCGTCCATCCCGCACCATGACAGCGAGTTCTTCGTTATGATCGGTAAAGAACAGGAACGGTTTCGTCTCACCCCAGTCCTCACCCATGAACAGCAGGGGGATCTGTGGCACGAGCAGCAGCAGCAATGTCGCCGCCGTGAGAGCAGCGGGATCGGCCAGTGTGGTGAGCCGTTCGCCAAACGCGCGGTTGCCGATCTGGTCGTGGTTCTGCAGGAAGATGACGAAAGCGGTCGGCGGCAGATCCGTGCTTGGGCTACCGCGACGCTCTCCCTTGCGGTACGCAGAAGGTTCACCCTGGTAGGCGAAACCCTCCTGCAGCACGCGCGCCAGCGCCTCGGCGGGGTTCGGATAATCGGCGTAGTAGCCACCCCGCTCGCCGGTCAGCAATACATGCAGCGCATGATGGCCATCATCGGACCATTGCGCGTCGTATCCACCACGTAACAGCGCCGCATCGTTGTTGTCATTCTCAAGCACAAGATGCACATGACGGCCTGGTTCGATGGTACCGCGCACGGACCGCGCCAACTCCAGCAGGAAGTCCCGTTCACGGATGGTGTGGACCGCGTCAAACCGCAGCCCGTCGAAACGATATTCCATCAGCCAGAGCAGCGCATTGTCGATGAAGAAGCAGCGCACCTCCGGGCGGCGGAAATCGATCGCCTCGCCCCACGGAGTGGGCGTATCGGTGCGGAAGAACGGGCTGGCGTAGGCGTGCAGGTAATTACCGTCTGGACCGAAATGATTGTACACAACATCGAGCAACACCATCAGCCCGAGCCCGTGCGCGGTGTCGATCAGGGCCTTGAGTTCCTCGGGTGTGCCGTACGCGGTGTCCGGCGCATAGGGCAGCACGCCGTCATAACCCCAGTTGCACCGGCCGGGGAAATCGTTGATTGGCATCAGCTCCACCGCTGTGATGCCGAGTGCCGCCAGGGCGGGAAGCAATTGCGTCGCGCCGGTGAAGCCGCCAACGGCCCCGACATGCAGCTCATAGATCACCGCCTCATGCCATGGTCTGCCATGCCAGCCCGCATGGCGCCACGCATAAGCGCGCGGGTCGACCACAAGGCTGGCATCATGCACGTCCCCGGCCTGTGCGCGCGCCGCCGGGTCGGGGACCGCAAGGTCTGACCGGACGCGGTACATATACCGCGCGCCGGCGCCACATGGCGCCTCGGCAACAAAGCGTCCATCCCGCGCCTGCATCGCGAGTGGTCGCATCCCGGCGATTTCAAGCGTCACGTGATCGCAATCCGGTGCCCAAAGGACGAACCGGGTGCGATCCAAGGCGACCAGGTTGGCACCAAACTGGGGCGTTGTAGCGAAATGGTGGCTCATGCCGCAGTTCTCCTGGCGGTCGCGGTCAGCAGCACCAGGGAGCGCGCTTGCGCCGTTACCTTGCTCTCGTCGAACGCCTGCTCCTGCCGATCCGGTGCGGCGGTATCGAGCGCGATGCGCCAGGGCAGCTTGGGGGGAGCGA
Organism: Acetobacteraceae bacterium; assembly: GCA_035696165.1. Taxonomy (GTDB): domain Bacteria; phylum Pseudomonadota; class Alphaproteobacteria; order Acetobacterales; family Acetobacteraceae; genus Palsa-883. The sequence goes on from DASRQX010000380.1 coordinate 11,726, forward strand.
GTACGAACTCCCGGTCCTCCGCGCTCGCGTTCAGCAGAGCCAGGGTGATGTCAACCATGTCATCGGCGTCGTTGAGGGCAGCGGCGCGACGCACGGCCAGTAGTTTCGCGACCGGATCTTCCCACGCCGCCTGCGTGAGCAGATTGCCGGCTTCGTCGAACCAGGCGACATCGGCGACGCCGGGTAGAAGTTCCTGCTGTCCGTGCAGAAAGCGCACGCTGCACAATGTCGGATGCGCGCGCCGCAACGCCGCGAGCTGTGCGATAAATGGGATGAGACCTTGGGTGCCGCTACTATGCCGGTGGTTCGGCTGCAGGACCGGGCGCCAGTCGTACCAAGATATCTCGTTGTCCTGACAATAAGCGTTGTTATTGCCGCGCTGCGTCCGTCCGATTTCGTCGCCGCCAAGCAGCATCGGCGTGCCGTGTGAGATGAAGAGTGTGGCGAGGATCGCCCGCACGACGCGGCCACGCAGTGCATTGATGGCCGGATCCTCGGTCTCGCCTTCCGCCCCCCAATTCGCAGAGAGATTGTCCGAAGCGCCGTCACGTCCGTCTTCGCCATTCTCCTCGTTGTGCCGCTCTGTATAGGTCACCAGATCGCGCAGCGTTGCGCCATCATGCGCGGTGACAAAATTTATCGAGGCCCACGGCCGCCGTCGCCGTTGTTCGAATAGCTCGCTGGAACCCATCAGCCTGGCGGAGATCTCTGGGCGTAGCATCGCATCGCCACGCCAGTAGCGTCGCACCGCGTCGCGAAACTTGTCGTTCCACTCGGCGAAGCCCGGCGGATGGTTGCCGAGCTGGTAGCCGCCCGGTCCGAGGTCCCACGGTTCGGAAATCAACTTGAGCGTGGACAATTCTGGGTCCTGGCGCACCGCGTCGAAAAATCCCGAGGCGGGGTCGAAACCATGGTCCTCGCGGCCAAGCGTGCTGCCGAGATCGAAGCGGAATCCATCCACACAGTAGGTGTTCGCCCAGAAGCGGAGGCTGTCCATCACCATCTGCAAGACGCGCGGATGGGTCAGATTCAGCGTGTTGCCAGTACCCGTGTCGTTAACGTAATGGCGTTCATGGCCCGGGATCAGCCGATAGTAGCTGGCATTGTCCAGCCCGCGCCAAGACAAGGTCGCGCCAAGCTCGTTGCCTTCACAGGTATGATTATAGACGACATCGAGAATCACCTCGATCCCGGCTCCATGCAACCGGCGGATCGCCGCGCGCATCTCGTGCGCGATATTCGCCTGATCAGCGAAATAGCGCGGCTCGGGGGCGAAGAAACAGAGTGTGGAATAGCCCCAATAGTTGCCCAGCTTGCGTTCCATCAGGAAGCGGTCCTGCAGATACGCGTGCAATGGCAGCAGCTCGATCGCGGTGACGCCGAGCTTCACAAGGTGCTCGATCAATCGCGGATCAGCGAGCGCGGCAAAAGTACCACGATGATACAACTCGAGATCATCGCGCTGCACCGAGAAGCCGCGCACATGCGTCTCATAGATAACGGTCTCCTGCCAGCTCCGCCGGGGTCGACGGTGGTCGCCCCACACCGGGCTTTCATGTACCGTGACGACAGATCTCGGCATCGCCGCCGCGCTGTCGCGTCGATCGAACGACAGATCACCACGCGGCGATCCAACCCGGTAACCAAACAGCGTGTCGTTCCACCGCAAGCCGCCGGAAAGCGAGCGCGTATAAGGATCGAGCAGCAGCTTGTTCGGATTAAAACGATGCCCGCTCTCAGGTTGATAGGGGCCGTGCGCGCGATAGCCGTAGAGCAGGCCCGGGCCAACATCGGGCAGATAGCCGTGGAACACTTCGTCGGTGCAATCCGGCAGATCGTAGCGTGCGATCTCACGCCGGCCGGATGGATCAAAAAGGCACAGCTCGATCCGCGTCGCATTTGCGGAAAACACCGCGAAGTTGACCCCGAGCCCATCCCAGGACGCACCAAGCGGCGCGGATTGGCCGGTCAGGAGGCGCCGCGGCAGATGCGGCATCAGGTGATCCTCTTGAGCACGATCACCGCGAGCGGCGGCAATGTCAGGGCGAGCGCCGCGGGCAAGCCGTGGCTTCCGCAGGCCGTGGCGTTCACGCCGCCAAGATTGCCCATCCCGGAGCCGCCATACGTGGCGGCGTCGGTATTGAGGATCTCAGTCCAATAACCGGTTTCAGGCACGCCAACGTGGTAATCCTGCCGTGGTACCGGCGTGAAATTGCAGATAACGAGCAGAGGCGAATCGGCTTCGGAACCGTATCGTATCCAAGCGAAGATGCTCTGGGCACGGTCATCGCCGACCACCCAGCGGAAGCCCTCGGACGAAAAGTCGCGTGCGTGGAGCGCGGGTTCCTTTTGGTAGATCGCGTTGAGGTCTTTCAGCAGGCGTGACACGCCCGCGTGCATCGGATTGCCGGTGAGCTGCCACGACAGTTGGCTGTCGTGGTTCCATTCTTCAGGCTGGCCGAATTCCCCGCCCATGAACAGCAGTTTCTTGCCGGGATGCGTCCACATGAACGCGAGATAGGCACGTAGGTTGGCGAATTTCTGCCAGTGGTCGCCTGGCATCCGCCCGAGCAGGGAGCCTTTGCCGTAGACCACCTCGTCATGCGAGATCGGCAGGATGAAGCGCTCAGTGAAGGCGTAGAGCAGACCAAACGTCATATCGTCGTGGTGATGGGTGCGGTGCACCGGGTCGTGGCCGATGTAGCGCAGCGTGTCGTGCATCCAGCCCATGTTCCATTTATGCGTGAAGCCCAGCCCGCCAGTGGCGGCCGGACGCGTCACGCCGGGAAATGCCGTCGATTCCTCGGCGATCAGCATAGCGCCTGGAACGTTTTCGGCGATCGCATGCGACAGCTCCTGCAGGAAGGCGATCGCCTCGAGATTCTCCCGTCCGCCATAGCGGTTCGGAATCCACTCGCCCTCGGCGCGCGAATAGTCGCGATACAGCATGGAAGCGACGGCATCGACGCGAAGCCCGTCGACGTGAAAGCGTTCCAGCCAATGCAAGGCGCTGCCGATCAGGAAGCCGCGCACTTCGTTTCGTCCAAGGTTGTAGATGAGGGTGTTCCAATCACGATGCATGCCCTCGCGCGGGTCGGCATGCTCATAGAGCGCGGTGCCGTCGAAGTGGGCCAGCCCGTGCGCGTCGGTCGGGAAATGGGCCGGCACCCAGTCCAGGATCACGCCAAGCCCGGCGTGGTGGCAGCGATCGACGAAGGTGGCGAATGCCTCTGGCGGGCCCAGTTCCGGCATCGGCACGAACTGCCCGAGCGGCTGATAGCCCCAGGACCCGCCGAACGGATGCAGCATCACCGGCATCAGCTCGATATGGGTGAAGCCGAGATCCCGCGCATAGGGAATGAGCTGGTCGGCCAGCTCATGCCAGGACAAGGACCGGCCATCCGTGTGCCGTCGCCATGACGCGGCGTGCACCTCATAGATCGCCAGTGGCGCGGCGTCCCTGCGCTGCGGCCGTGCTGCCTGCCAATCTTCATCCGACCAGGCGAAAGGGGCAGGGCTCGCCACCATCGAGCCCGTGGCAGGCGGCACCTCAGCCGCGCGTGCGACAGGGTCCGCATGGGCCACAAGCGTGCCATCGGCGCCGAGGATCTCGTATTTGTAGAGTTCGCCAATGGAAAGACCTGGGATGAAAATCTCCCACACGCCACATTCAATGCGAAGTCGCATTGGATGCCGCCGTCCATCCCAGGCATTGAAATTGCCGATCAGCGAGACGCGACGCGCGTTCGGTGCCCAGACCGCGAAACGCACGCCCGCGACGCCATCCACCTCCATGGGTTGCGCGCCAAGGCAGGCGCCCATCCGCCAGTGTCGACCCTCGGCGAGAAGATAGACATCGAGCTGACCCAGAAGTGGCGGAAACGCGTAGGGGTCTTCCGTCTCCTGCATGACACCCTGCCAGTCGATCCGAAGACGATACGGAACCCTGGCCGGGAGGGTCGCCTCGAACAGCCCGTTCGGATGCGTGCGGCGGAACGTGGCCAGGGTCTTGCCCTGAAGGTCGACCACCGTGGCGGACGACGCCCCCGGCAGGACGGCGCGGATCACCGTGCCCGACGTGGTTTCATGCGGACCAAGCAGCGCGAAGGGATCGGCCTCGCGGCCTTCGATCAATGCGCCGACCGCGGTTTTGTCCAGCAAGCGGTCGTCATGCATGCGCGTCCTCCCGTTCCAGCTCGAGCAGCCGCTCGGCCAGTCCGAGTAGGCCTTGTAGGGGTATTCCGATCCAGTCAGGGCGATTCGCCGCCTCGTAGGTGATCTCGTAGGCCGCCTTCTGCACCAGGAAGAGGTCGATGAGCGCCTGCGCTGCCGCATTGTCGTCGAACCATTGATGCTCGGCCAACTGGGCCGCCGCGTGATAGCTTTCCAGGAAGCGTACAGACGCGGCCGCGACGAAGCGGCTGAGGAAATCATCGCGCCGCTCCGCACTCTGCTCGGACCCCGGCGCCGGCTCGCGCGCGAGCGTCGCTGCCGCATAGTCGAAGGAACGCAACAGCCCGGCGACATCACGCAGCGGGCAGCTCTTGGCCCGTCGTTCCGTCAGCGTTTTCGCAGGCTCGCCTTCAAAGTCGATCAGCATCGCATCGCCCGGCGTCACCAGCACCTGGCCGAGATGGAAGTCGCCATGGATGCGCGTGCGCAGCGTGCCAGATGCGGCCTGCGCGAGTTCGTCGAGCTTCGCGGCGAACCGGTCGCGCAGGGCGATCAGCGCTGCTGCCTTGGCGCGGTCCTCCGTGTCTTCCCATGCGGTGAAGCCGGCCAGCGCGCGGCACGCGGACGACAGTTCCGCGACAGCCGCCGCCGCCCAGGTCTCGGCCTCGACACGGCCGACCGCCTCGGGCGCGAATGCCGGTTCCTCCGTTGGTGTTGCCAGCACCGCATGCAGTTCGGCAAGCCGCTTACCGATGGCGGCTGCGAGCGCCAGACAGGGCGCAAGCGCATCGTCCTTTGCCTCCTCATCCGCGTCAGCGATCGAAACCGGATCGATCGCCCGCTTCAGCGCCTCGAGCGTCCACCGCCAGGCGTCCCCTTGGTTGCGTACGAACCGCTCGACAATCACCAATGTGTGCGGCGTGCCTGCCGCATCGACGCGGATGAGCTCGCCGAACAGCGCGGGGATATTCGCAAAACCGCGCTCCGTCAGATAACGCGCCATTTCTGTCTGCGGGTGGCGGCCGGGCGCGATGCGACGGATGATCTTCAGCACCGCGATGTCGCCCAGGATAAGCGACGTGTTGGACTGTTCCGCCGACAGGCGAAGAATCTCCAGCTCCTCCGGCAGCGGCGGGATCGTCTCGCTGGTCTTGACCCAGCGGAACTCGCCGTCCGGCAGCGCGGCGGCACGACCTTCTGCAAGGCTCTCCAGCACCGCCCGTGGCAGCGCATCGACCGCGAATGCGTCCGTCAGCACGCCGGTACGCTGCCGGCGCCTGACGCGTGCCAAGGCCAATTGATGCGCGATCGGACCGGGAGCTTCGTCGTCCCAGACAATACCCACAGGCATGAAATACCGGTCGGTGCGGCCTTCGAAGGTCACCGCCGTTTCGAAAGCGATGAAAGTTCCCGCTTGCCCTCGGATCACATCCGCGCGGGCGATGGCAAATGTCTTGACCTTCTGGTCTTTGGCCGCGAACCAGCGCCGGCGCGCAAGATAAGGTGCCAGGATCTCCTGTTCGATGACCCGTCGCGACTCGGGCTCGGGGATCTCGGCGATATCGTGGCGAAGCACCAGCGTCATCAGCTCAGGCAGCGGCTCTGGTGACGGCACACGCCACGACGGCGTCGCTGTCTCGCGTTCGAGGCTGAACCAGTAGAACGCATGCGGCGGCAGGGTGAGCAGATAGGTCAGCGCGCCGATCGGGGGAAACGCCGAGCCGCCGAGCAGGTCGACCGGCACGCGGCCAGCGAACGCCGCCAGGTCGAGTTCAACCGCCTCCGCGGTGCGCGCAAGGTTACAGACGCAGAGGATCGTCTCCTCCTCCCCGTCACCCTCATACTCCCGCAGGAAGACCAGGATCTTGCGATTGCCCGGATAAAGCAGCCGCAATCGGCCACGGCCGAAGGCACGATGGCGACGACGCACTGCGAGCATCCGTCGGTCCCAGTTGAGCAGCGAATGCGGATCCCGCGCCTGCGCCTCGACGTTCACCGCCTCGTAGCCATAGATCGGATCCATGATCGGCGGCAGAACGAGCGATGCTGGATCGGCGCGCGAGAAACCGCCATTGCGGTCAGGTGACCATTGCATGGGCGTTCGCACCCCGTCGCGGTCGCCAAGATAGATATTGTCGCCCATTCCTATTTCGTCACCATAATATATAACCGGCGTTCCAGGCATCGAAAACAGCAGGCCCTTCATCAGCTCTATCTGGCGCCGATCGTGCTGCAGCAGCGGCGCGAGCCGGCGTCTGATACCAAGATTGATGCGCGCGCGGCGGTCCGCGGCGTAGGTGTTCCAGAGATAGTCGCGTTCCGCGTCGGTGACCATTTCCAGCGTCAACTCATCGTGGTTGCGCAGGAAGATCGCCCATTGGCACGTCTCCGGTATTTCCGGTGTCTGGCGTAGGATATCCGTGATCGGAAAACGGTCCTCCCGCGCGATCGCCATGTACATGCGTGGCATCAGCGGAAAGTGGAACGCCATGTGGCATTCGTCGCCCCTACCGAAATACTCCTGCACGTCCTCCGGCCACTGATTCGCTTCGGCGAGCAGCACCGAGCCTGGGGCCGCTGCGTCGAGCGCGGCGCGGATCTTCTTGATGACCGCATGCGTCTCCGGCAGGTTTTCGCAATCCGTCCCATCGCGCTCGACGAGATAGGGCACGGCATCGAGCCGGAACCCATCCACCCCGAGGTCAAGCCAGAACCGCATCACCGCAAGCACGGCCTCGAGGACACGCGGATTGTCGAAGTTGAGATCCGGCTGGTGCGAGTAGAACCGGTGCCAGTAGTACGCGCCGGCGACGGGATCGAAACTCCAGTTCGATTTCTCCGTGTCGACAAAAATGATTCGCGCATCCTTGTACCGGCGGTCATCGTCGGACCAGACATAGAAATCGCGCGCCCGCGATCCTGCCTTTGCCCGACGCGCGCGCTCGAACCAGGGATGCGCATCCGAGGTGTGGTTGATCACCAGCTCGATGATGACACGGATATTCCGCGCACGCGCCGCGGTGATGAAGCGCCGCATATCCCGCAACGTGCCATATTCAGGATGCACAGCCCGGTAGTCGGCGATGTCATAGCCGTCATCGCGCCGCGGCGAAGGATAGAACGGCAGCAACCAGATCGCACTTGCCCCGAGCTCGGCGATATAGTCGAGCTTCGCCGTCAGGCCGGCGATATCGCCGATGCCATCACCGTTCGAATCAAAGAACGATTTGACATGGGCCTGGTAGATCACACCGTCCTTGAACCACAGCGGATCCTCCGCCACTGTCCGGAGCCGTGTCTGCGACATGCGTGAGTTCATGCGATACCTCCCGCCTGCGGCGCAAGCCGCCAGATCGCGAATGGCAGGTCAGCGGGGTCGAGCCGGATGTGCTGACGCTTGCCGTGCCAGATGATCGGCTGTGCGCGCATCAGCTCCTCCGCACCGATCGAGGCATGATCCGACAGGCCGTAGCGCCAGAGCGGGATTTCGATCTCCGTCTCGACAACGCGATGCGGATCAAGGTTGACCGCGACCAACAACGTATTGCGCGCGTCGCGCGATGTCTTCGCGTAGTACAGGATGGCGTCATCGAATGCGTTCAGGAACGTCAGGCCACGATGACTGTGCAGTGCCGGGTTCGCCCGGCGGATCTGGTTGAGCCGTGTTATCTCCGCAACGATATTGCCGGACCGATCCCAGTCCCACGCGCGGATCTCGTATTTTTCTGAGTTGAGATATTCCTCCCGGCCCGGCAATGCGCGTGCCTCGCACAGCTCGAAGCCATTGTACATCCCCCACAGGCCGGAGAGCGTGGCAGCCAGCGCAGCGCGGATCAGGAAGGCGGGCCGCCCGCCCTGTTGCAGGAAATACGGATTGATGTCCGGCGTGTTGACGAACAGATGCGGACGATAGAAGTCCGCCACCGGCGCCTGCGACAGCTCGGTGAAGTAGGCCGCGAGCTCTTGCTTGGTGTTGCGCCAGGTGAAGTAGGTGTAGGATTGCGAAAAGCCGATCTTCGCCAGCCGATACATCATGGCGGGACGCGTGAAGGCCTCGGCAAGGAAGATCGCATCCGGCGCGCGCGAACGGATGTCGTCGATCAACCATTCCCAGAACGGCAGCGGCTTGGTGTGCGGATTATCGACGCGGAATATCCGCACGCCCTGATCAATCCAGAATCGTACCACGTCGCGCAGCGCGTTCCACAGCGACGGCATCGCCTGGGGTGCGTGGAAGGTGACGTTGACAATATCCTCGTAGCGCTTGGGAGGATTCTCCGCGTAGCGGATCGTCCCGTCCGGCCGCCAGTCGAACCATTCCGGATGCGTGTGAACCCAGGGATGGTCGGGCGCGCATTGGATCGCAAAGTCGAGCGCGATCTCAATCCCCAGCCTGGCGGCTTCCTCGCGCAACGCACAAAAGTCCTCCAGCGTGCCAAGCGCCGGGTGGGTGGCATCATGCCCGCCTTCATCGGAGCCGATCGCGTACGGGCTGCCGGGATCATCTTGGGCGGCGGTCAGCGCGTTGTTGCGCCCCTTGCGATGGACGCGGCCGATCGGATGGATCGGCGGGAAATACAGCACGTCGAATCCCATCGCGCGGATCGCCGGCAAGCGTGCGATGACATCGGCAAAGGTGCCGTGCCGCGCCGGGTCGCCGCTCTGGCTGCGGGGAAACAGTTCATACCAACTGGCAAATCCGGCGGCCGGCCGTTCAGCCTCCACGCTGAGCGCCGGTGCGAGGCAGGTGAGAAACTCCCGCCGCGCCACGCGCATCGCTGCCGCGACTTCCGATTGCGAAATGAATTCCGATTGCGCCTCCAACGAAGCCTGCGCGGGCACGGTCGGTAACGCTGTCAGCGCCGGATGCTCTGTCGTGCGGATCAGGGTAACCGCTTCTTCGATTTCGAGCGCGACAGAGGCGCCTGCTTGCTGTTTCTTCGTGATATCGTCGAGCAGACTGGCAAACGGATCGTGCCAGGCCTCGATCGTGAACAGATGGCGGCCAACACGTGCGAGCGGGAAGGACGCCGCGTAGCGGTCATTGCCCAGCGCGACCATCGGCGTGTGCCGCCACTCAGCTTCGTCCGCCGCCCGCCACAGCAGGTCGGCCGCAAGCCGCCCATGCCCATCACCGATCAGGTCTGCCTCGACCTGAACCATTTCGCCTGCAATGCGTTTGGCCGGGAACTGCCCGCCATCGACGGACGGGGTCACCGCCTCGATCGCGATCCGCGTGCTGGTGGCGCGCGCCACGGTCGGCGGGGTGGTCTTGCGCGAGACACGACGGATGGCAGGTGTGGCGACGAACTGGAATATCTTCGCTGCTCCGGGTGACAGCCGGAGCAGTCCCCCGAGTGCAATCTGCTCCTCCTCGGCACCAAGCATCCCCGCGCCACCGATTTCCGGCAGCAACGCACAGGCGGGCAGCGTTGCCGCACGCGTGAGGTCGGGGTTGATCGCGAGCACCAGCCCGGGCGCCTGCGTCGTCCCGCGCACCAGCATCGCGATGTCCGCGCCTGGCGCGGACACGAGCCGCGCGGGGTGGCCCGCGAAAAGCGCGGGTTCCGCACGGCGTCGGGTGTTGATCGCCGCAACCTCGGGCTCCAGGCCGTTGGCGAGGCCGAGTTCCATCATCCAGAGCGGTGCGTAATGCCCGGCGAATGCGATGGCCCGGCGTCGTTCCGCGACGTCCCGATGTGGCTGCTCGCCAGGGGGAAAGGGCAATGCGATCACTGCCCCCAATGCGGCCACGCGCGCGGCGTCTTGGTCGAGCCAACCGGCGCGAAAATCCCACCAGCAGGACGACGCCGCGGCAGCATCGAAACCGCACGGCGCGAGGCGGGACATCGTTATGGGATGACTGCCGTGGGTGATCGCGATGAAGCATGTCCCTGGGTGACGCGCGCGCGCGGCCGTGATCAGCCGGCTCCAGGTTTCTGGCGGAACATGGTGCGCGGCTCGGCAGCAAAAGCCGGCAACCTCGGCGGCACACCAGGACGTGAGCACCGTCTCGGCGTGTTCGGGCAACAGATCGAGGATGACGCCCAGCCGCTTGGACGCAGCACGGGTGACAATCGCCGCAAGGTCTTCTGGCGCCACGACGTCAGGCCTGGCATCCAGCACGACGGCATCGAAGCCCAGCTCCGCGGCAAGCGCGACCTGCGGTTCCCAGGTTCCGGCGGACGGGTTCGTCAACTGACAAAGTGCAGCCGTGCCGCCGCGCAGCACGCGTATACCCTCCTGCATTGCCGCCTCACATCAGCGCAGGAGCTGATGCAGGCGTGTCATTCTCAAAGGCTGACATCATATCCCAACCCTTTTGATCATTAAGAATGCGAGACACTGTTGGTTGCGTCGTTGCGTGTGAATTCTCGATGTGAGGCATCCTGCGCGCGTATTGTGATGAGAGTTTGGCATGATGCGCGCGGCGATTTATCTCACGTGTTAGCGTGCTTCCGGTCCGGCGTGCAGGTCGCCGAGATTGCGTCACGAAGCCGTGCGTGCGCGATGCTCACGGAATTTTGCGTGATACGTGCGCGTCGCGGTGTCGGACCATTCGCGCCGTGCCGTGGTGCTTACCCCAGCCGAGATGCGGGCGGCCATCGCTCGGCAGGTGTCGTACGTGCGCCTCCGGCCGCGACAATCGGACCCGTCGCCCTCATTCGCGCCATCCGTGGGCTTGCAGCTTTTGTGCGAGGCCTAGGACCCAACGCGCGAGCCCGGGGTTTGCGAGGAATTTGGGTATCAGGCGGCGAGGCGGAAGACCTGCATTTTGTTGGTGTCCTGTCGTTCGGTGACGAATTTCGCGACGATGGAGCTTTGGGGGTATTCAAGAGAAATTCGGGGAGACTCTGGCGTAGCGCGGTGGCGACGACGAGTTCGGAGGGCGGGATGCCGGGGCGAATGGTTCGCAGCCGGGAGCCGAAAGAATTCCAGACCAGCTGGGGAAAGGCAACGGCGAGGTACTGAAGCGGTCCCTGGCAGATGATGCCGGCCTGGCTGAAGACGTGGTAAGCGTGAAGCTTGCGCTTAACGTCGTTGCGGTACATGAGCGAGGTACGCTGGAGATGCTGATTGCCGTTGTTGCGGCGCAGCGGCGTCATGTTGAACATCCAGAAGTGGTAAGTGAACGACCCGATCTGGCGCACTGCCTGCTTGAAAGTGTGCTCGATCTTGAAGCGCAGGCCGTAGCGACGAATGATGTCGATGGCGTCAAGGGAAGTGTCGGTGCACATGACGAGGCAGGCGCCTCTTGCGGGATGGATCACGGCGACGAAGCGCACCAGCCGACAGGCGGGACGCCACAGCAGGTCGCGGACCCGATACTGGATGATCACCTTGTTCCCGCCGTAGACGGGGCTTGGGGCTGGTTGGAAGTCCCTGGAGGCTTGCAACAGGGAGCTGAGCTTGATCTTCCTGCCATAGACCCGGCGGGCGGCCTCGCTTGCGCGGCCCCTGCTGCCGGCAAGTGGTATAGGCGACGGCGTTGGACTTCATCCGGGTGAGCAGGTGGTTGTTCTGCTTGAGCAGCCCGGCGACGATGTTATGGGCGGCGTAGTCGGCGTCGGCGACAAAGTAGAAGGGTTGTTCGGCGGCGGCGATGCCGAGGAGTGCGAGCATTTTGTCGAGCAGGGGGCGGCGATCGCGATTGGACCACACCAGTCCCTCATGGATGCGCACGGCGAGCGGCACGGCGAAGAAGCTGGAGGCCGCCGGAACGAGCAGGCTCACCGCCTGCAGCGAACCCTCCGTGCCCCATGATATATTCGGGCTTGGTATATGCTTCGGACTGCTGATGCAGGAGCTTGACCGCCGGCATCGTGCGGCCGCACGTGGGGACCTTGATGCCGTCGCCGACCACGACGCACCTGCCGTTGACGCGCAGCGGCTGAGGGAATAGCCGCAGCACCACCTGGGTCCACAGCGCGGTGAGCCGGTCGAGTTTCACGGCGGAGCTGTGGAAGCAATCGATGAGGGTATTGTAGCAACGCGCATCGAGGTTCAGTGCGCGCACGGTGCTGGTTACGCCCAGCATGTCCGTACGCACGGTGAAACCTGCCACGGCGGTGGCGAACCAGAGGAAGGTTTGCAGGCGGGAGAACGCCGGGCGCAGCCGCCAGATCGCGTTCCACCAGTGTATCCACAGTGACATCGGGCCGACTCGTTGTTGTTGTTCCTGATGAATGATGTTCGTTACCCGACAATCGCTGAAACGCCCGTTGAATCCTTCGTGATCGGCCATGACTCTTTTGTGAGCTGTCGCGACAGCAGCGGCCAACGGTGCTATCCTCATCCAATGGGCAAGCGGCGCGCGAAACACACCTTCGAGGACAACCCCTTCATCGACGGCTTTCTCGAATGGATGGGCGCACCCGAGGGACAACAGTCGATCGAGGCACTCGATCTGGTGTTCGGCGCACTGGAACATGCCGGCGTCGACGCCAGGCAACGCAAGATCGTCTGGGCCGACGGGAAACGGCTATCGATCGAGCAGTCAACGGACCGCATCCATGCGGGGCATCCGGGCGTGCCTCGCCACCGGATCGAAACTCACGTGCTGGGTTGGCTCGAAAACTGTGCGCCAGAATCCTACTCCGAACGCCAACTCGAGGAACTCGACCGGCTCATCGGGCCCTGGCTCCGCGACTATGAGCGCACGTCACGAGCCGCAAAAGAGTAGCCGAGAACTCGGCACTCTCGAGAATACGGGTTTGCCTGACCGTTTGTGGTCTAACAAATGGCTGTCCGCCGACACCAGAGGTGGTCAACATGGAAATCCACATTAAGGTCGTAGTTCACCCGGCCACTGCCGGACTTATCGCTGCGATTGCACGGATCGTCTGGCCATGGGTTCGGTGATGGAGTGAATCAGCGCCCCCCTTCCCCTAGTGCTCTCTGGTGTGGGACTCCGCCCGATCACCCCCCAAACCGGCCCCAACGTTACGTTTCGTTGCTTGCTAGAGTCATAACCATGTCGCTATGGTTTGCTACCGCCGAAACCAGCACAGGAACCAGCACAGGAACCAGCACAGGAACCAGCGACATGGCCACAACCCCATCGTCCGCCAAGACACCGACCAACCCACTGCTTCACATCCTGAAGGACACACTCACTGCGAGCGTCGCCAGCGATGGTCCCGATTTCAGCGCCCGGCAACTGTCGGTGTTTCTGAAAGTCTATCTGGAACCGGGCACGGAACACACCGTTCGTGGTTTGGCGGCGGCACTGAACGTCTCGAAACCCGCCATCACACGGGCGCTGGATCGGCTTCAAGACTTCGACTTCACCAAGCGTGAGACCGATTCCACGGATCGGCGGAGCGTTATCGTCAGGAGGACGCCGAAGGGTTCAACGTATCTGGGCACGCTCAGCGGCTACCTAAACGCTGCGAGCAAGGCAGCGGATAAGCAGGCGAAGAAATAGCCGGCGTCTTGGCGACGCTGCTCAGCAGGTCCCGGAGCAGTCTGGGGGCCGTGGAGGAAGCCGCCTTGTCCCCTTCCCCTAGTGCGGGGACACTCCCGACCCTGATCAGATCATGCGCCCTGAGTCCCCGGAAACCCCAATCGATTCAAAGCGCGGCTTGGCGGATAGGGGGACTGGTGCAAAACTGGGGGTGTCAGTGCATGCCTGATATTTTCATTCCTGTTCTTGGACTGGGGGTGGGGCGTGAGGGGGGTATTACGAAGGATTGTGCTGTTGTCCGAGCAGCGCGACCCAACAATTGCGATCACCTCGCCCGCAGTAACGTCGAGCGATATGCTCCGTAGAATGTCGACCGATCCATATCGCTTCCGAAGATCACGAAATTTGCAGCCAGGGGCCATCAGACGGCGCCAGCGTCGAAGATGCGATAGTGCACATCGGTCGGCGTGCACAGCGTACCGTTAATGGGCGTGATGTCCTGCGGGCAGCTCGAAAACACGACGAACAAATCCATTTCAGCGCGGAGGACGACACGATCGCCGGGCTTGGAAGCTGGTGGAAAGCGCTGAACCTCGCCCTCGGGCCCCACCTGCACGTTCATGAACAGATTGAGTGGGGAAGGAGCCTCGCGGCGATCGATCCCGACAGACGCAAGGGCCTCGCGGAGATTGTCGCGGCAATTGCGATGGTACTGTTCACAACCCAGTTCGACGTAGATCGCCTGGTTGCAGGCACACAGCAGCATGTCGTGACGGCCGGGCGAAGTATCGCTGACAAAGGTGAGCATTGGTCGCCGTCGATCGCTGTAGAGCACATCGCCAGCGCGAGCGTAGACCGAGCTATTCTTAGAGCGGGTATCCTCCATCGACAGCCGTTCGGCCGGGTCGGCGGCGTCGAACGCCCAGGTATCGACAACCTGTTGTCCGAGGGTGTTGGTGAGTTCCACGAACTGCCCCTTCTTCAAGAGAACGGCCCTACCGTGGCGAGCCCGAACTACCCCGTTATCGGCAGGTCCATTCATTCCTTCTTTCGGTATCGACAACGCGCACCTCCTAGCCCGCCGCCATTACCGAAGGCGGTCAGGCCTGCCAGACAGGCTTCCAATCGCGGCGACAAAAGCGTCGTAAGCTACTCGCCGCCGCCCGGCAACGATCCCTGGCGTTGGCCCGATCATCGCGCCGCTGATCGCAGCGACCGCCGTCCACATCGGTCTGTTCAAAAGCGCACGGCACTTCGCGGCCAGGCTTGGCCTGGTGCCACGACAGTATTCCACCGGCGGGAAGTCCCGCCTTGGTCGGATCCACTCCACGCCCCACCCCCGGTCCAAGAACAGGAGCGAAAATATCCGGCACGCACTGGCACCCCCAGTTTTGCACCAGTCCCACGAGCCGTGCGCTGACGATGTCTTGGGGATGGCTTGGGCCGGCACTCCCCAAAGCTTGCGCCATTCAGCGCGTCGCGGCATGGCTGCGCCCGTGCGAGTCGATCAAACCTGGCGTCAAATCAGAACAGGCCAGCAATACCGGCGTAGAGGCCGACACCGGCGACGATGAGAAAGGCGAGAGCGACCAGCACGGCGTAGGTGCCCCGCAGGCGCAGCGACTCTGGCAGAGCAATGCGGGCGAGGCAGTAAAGAACACCGAGTACCAACGGCAGCAACAGCGCATTCATCACCCCAGCGGCAATCGAGAGGCTGACAAGGTTGATTCCTGACGTGACCAGTACGCCGCTGGCTGCAAGCATCAGGGTCAGCGAGCCGTAGAACCATGGCGCCTGCATTGGGTGGTGCTCCAGCGAGTGGCGTACGCCAAGCACTTCGCCGACGGACCAGGCTAGGGTCAGGCAAACCACGATAGTTGCGACCAGCGCACCGCCGGAAAGGCCGAGAATGAAGACCGCCCGGCCCATTTCGGCGCCCACCGTCGCGGTGAACGCGATTTCGATCTGCGCCACCGTGTCCAGCGGTCCGCCGTAACCGAGTGTCGCCCCGGCGGCGATCATCAGCGACACAGTGACCACCTGGCAGAGCACGACTGCCGCAAATGTTTCCAGTCGCGCGCTTCTGACATACTCGGAACGGAGGCCCTTATCGACGCTCGCCGACTGCTGATATAGCAGCGCCCAGGGGATGACGCTGGTGCCGAGATTGGCCGCGAGCAGATAGAGATACCCGGAATCGCGCAAGGGCAGCTCCCCGGCCTGGTGCACGATCGGCACGACCCCCGGCGCCGCACGCCAGGCCATGACCAAAAAGGCGAGTTCGAACAGGCCGCAAAACAGAGCGACGCGCTCGACCGAGCGGTAGGAGCCCGTGATAAAAATCAGGGTTACGCCGATGACGACGCCAGCGATGGCGCCTCGAACGGGCAGGCCGAGGACCTCGGAGGCGCCCGCTAGTCCGCTCATTTCGCTGACCAACGCTCCGAAGCAGCTCATACCGAGAGCGATCAGCAATAGCACGGCCGGGATGCGGCCAAAGCGCTGCCGGACCATCTCGGCGGCACCCTGCCGCGCGCCAAGCCCGAGCCGGAGCGCCAGCTCCTGGGCCATGAACATGAACGGGATCAGCAGCAGGTTCGGCAGCAGCAGGCGGTAGCCCCATTGTGCGCCACTCTGCGGCACGGTGATGATGCTGCCGGCGTCGGTGTCCGCGAGCATGGCGACCAGGCCGGGCCCGGCGACGAATGCCAAATTGCGCCACGAAAAATGCCGGGTGATCGCCCCGCGGGATCCGACGACCGAGACGGCCACGCTGTCGCTATATTCCTGCATCGCGTGCTAGCTCCTTCGACGCTTTGGCGCCGAATTCTCTGGCGTATCGATCCTTTTTCGATTTGCGAAGGCTAACGGGTTCGCAGACCTCGGGCTACGCAAAACCGCAATTTCAGCCCATGGATTCATGCCGAATAATTGTACGCCACCTCGGGGCCCGCCGTAGGGTCGTCGACGACGTCTTTCCGAATCGAGACCGGTACATCACAGGGAAATGGCCGAGTTCGCAGAAGCCGTGGACGGTCGCGATCTCCGTCACCGTCGTCTCGGCAGCATCGGTGACCGTAAGCGCCCGTCGCGCCAGGTTCAGCGGACACAGCGTGAGATACCTCGCCGGGCTCATACCGAGATGCTCGTGACAGCATGCGCGCAGCGCTTTGGTCTGACATGCCGACCGCCAAGCAAAGCTCCCCAATGAGACCGTCCGAAAAGTGGGGGTCCCTTTCGCTCCGGGGTACAACCTGCCGTATCAGGAAAACGGGAGAGACCGGGTACAGTGGCGAGTCATAGTGGAGCTGTCCAGGGCGTTGGTGCACTTCGATTGCCCGCGGGGGATGGTAGGATGTCCTTCCATTTCGTTGGCCCAGGCGCTCCCGATGCCGCACAAATACATCGCCGCTCGCCGTCACCACATCCCGAAGATGTCGTTCAAGGTGCAGAACTGGCCAGCCTATGAATCGGGGCTGCGTCAGCGTGGCAGCCTGACGTTGTGGATTGAGGACGGAGCGCTGGAAGACTGGCAGACCTGTGGCCAAGGCGGGCAGGCTCGCTACACAGACGCAGCCATCCAGACGAGCCTGATGTTGCGCACTGCGTTCAAACTGCCGTTGCGGCAGACTGAAGGCCTGATGGCATCAGTCCTCAAGTTGATGGATCTGACGATTTCAGCGCCTGATCACACCACGGTCAGCCGTCGCGCGGTCAAGTTGCCGGAGATCCAGCCGGCGCAGGTGCCGCACGGCGCGCTACACGTTTTGATCGACAGTACTGGACTGCAGGTCTACGGGGCGGGCCAATGGCTGGAGGCGAAGCATGGCGCGAAGTCGCGCCGGAAATGGCGTAAACTGCATCTGGCGGTCGATGCTGCCAGCGGCATGATAGTGGCGCAGACTCTGACGGATCAGGACGCCGACGATCCATCCCAGGTGGCGCCGTTGCTGGATCAGATTGAAGATCGGATTGCCCGAGTGACGGCGGATGGCGCGTATGATGGTGACCCCACTTACCAAACGATCACGGCGCACGGCGATGACATCGATGTGGTGATTCCACCGCGCGCGACGGCGGTGCCCAGCGGCGAACGGGATCAGCCTACACTGCGTGATCACCATTTGAAATTGATCACGGAACGAGGGCGACTTGCCTGGCAAGCCGCCACCGGCTATGGCCAGCGCTCGCTCGTCGAAACGACGATGGGGCGCTACAAGGCGCTGATCGGGCCTCGGCTGCGCGCACGCGGTTTCGCCGCGCAGCAAACAGAGGCTGCCATCAGCGTGGCAGTCCTTAATCGGATGCTGGCGGCCGGGCGCCCGAAATCTGTCCGTCTCCGGCGGGTCATCGCATAGCGGCTCAGAACTGGCGCCAGATCGCCCGCCTTCCGGCAAGTGCACCAACGCCCGGCAACATGGATCTTGACGCCCCGGATCTTCTTCCCGCCGTCGATGCCGCGGTCAAAGCAACTCGGCGCCGAGCGACAGGATCGACTATCGATGACGACGGCGCTCGGTTCCGGGGTATCACCGCAGGCGAGCCGACAGGTTCGGCGCAGCCGGTTGAGCAACCGGCGCCAGAGGCCGAGCCGAGTCCAGCGGGCGAACAGCCCATAAAGTGTGCCGAACGGAATGTCGCACAGCAGTCCGATCGCCCGCCACTGCATGCCACAGAAACAAACACACCAGATC
>DASRQX010000381.1:0-8063 GCA_035696165.1 Acetobacteraceae bacterium
ACGCTCTGGCCTGCTGGGCGAAGAGGGTGCGGCACACACATTGGCCATACCGGGAACACCGGACATGATTGCCCGGTGACGTCAGGTCTCGATGTGGCATAACGCCGCTTCGCCCCGTCGCCGAGAGACCGAGCATGGATCTGATCTGCTACCTGAGGCCGGGCTGGGCGCCGACCATACGCCCGGCCGGCGCCACCCGTGACTGGATGGACCGCACCCAGTTGTCGTTCGCCTATCGGTGCCTGCCGCTGAACATCGCGAACGCCCATGGCTGGGAGATCCTCGCCCCGGTTGCCTGCGATGCCATCTGGCACGGAGGACCGGGACTGGAAAATGTCCAGGTGCGCGTGGCGCCTGGCACTGATCCGAAGGACGCACCGGTTTCTGCATTCGGCGAGGGTGTCCTGACGTTTCACATCAACGGACTATTCCGTACCCCGCCAGGCTGGAACCTGTGGGTCGGCGGCTCGCCCAACAGTCCGAAGGATGGGCTCTATCCGCTGACCGGGGTGATCGAAACTGATTGGTCGCCGTATACTTTCACCATGAACTGGCGCTTCACGCGTCGCAATCACTGGGTCCACGTCGATGCCGGCGAGCCGATCTGCTTCATCTTCCCGGTGCAGCGCACGGTGCTTGAGCAGATCACGCCGAGGTTTCTGCCGATAGAGTCCGAGTCGGAGCAGGCGGCCCACTACGCCGCCTGGAACAACTCCCGCACGGAGTTCCTGGAAGCACTGAAGCGCGAACGACCGGTCAGGCCGGTCGACCAATGGCAGAAGCGCTACTACCAGGGCGTCGACATGACCGACCAGGCGGTCGCGCCGGACCATCGCGCCAAGCTGCGCCTGGCCGCTTTCGCGCGGGCGACGCCTGACGCACCGGCAGCGGACCCGAACGCGCCGATCATCCTGGACACCGATACAAGAATCCTCGGCAGGGCAATCGGCGACGTCGCCGCCGCGCTGAAGTCGGGCACGCTGGGATCAGATGCGGTACCGGATGCGTTGGCGAGGCGCCTTACAACGCTGGGCCTAGGCGAGTCGGAGGCGCTGGAGGTCATTTTGGCAGCGATCGATCGCGTCGAGGAAGACGCAACGTGATTCACGCGGCGCGGTAGCGTTCAAGTGCCCGTATCGGACGGTGCCGCCGCACTTTGTGCCACCCTCGATGCCCCCGCCGCCCGTTCGGAACCGGCGCCTACCGTCCGGCTCCTTGAAGTCGGGCCGCACAGCACAACCGCTTGCGCCCAGGGACCCCGGTCGATCCCGCGATTGCCGAGCCGCGCGGATCATTATATCATTAATGGCCTAATGACCAAGAGACCAGTATGCCGACCGTCGTAACCATCAACCGTCCGGATGTCGTCGCCTTGATCGAGCAAGCGGCCAACAAGCTGACGGCCGGAAATAAGACCGAAGCCGTCTCCCTCGGCATGCGCCGTCTGTTGGCGCAGCACGCCCGGGCCGGTTCGCTATTCGGGATACATCCCAAGTCGGTTCGGGTACGCGAAGGCGTTGATCTGGTCACTACCGGGCTGGAAGACACGCTCGATGCCGCGACAGGCCATGAAATCAAACGGAGACCGATGCCGTCCTTCTCGACACCCACATTGCCCTGTGGTTGGACAGCGGCAATCAGCGGTTGCGTCCGTCCACGCGCGCTTTGATCGACGCTTACTGGCAGGGCGGCGGGACCGTTTTCATCAGTGCGGTTACCGCCTGGGAAATCGCTCTGCTGGTCGATACGGGGCGGATCGAACTAGACTGCTCGGTCGAGACATGGATCGATCGTTTTCTCGATCGTCCCGGCGTCGAGGTAGCGCCATTGAGCCATCGCGCGGCGTGCAGGAGCTACCAGCTACATCATCTGCCGCATCGTGACCCGGCGGACCGACTGCTTATTGCCAGTGCGATCGAACTGGGTTGCCCGCTCCTCACCTACGACGAGCGGATCGTGGGCTTCGCCGAGGCCCGTGGCCATCAATTCAGCTTCACAACCGTCGCATAGCAGTGACGCGCCCGGGCATAGCGACAGGGACTGCCACCCGCTCAGAACAGCCGCCCGCCGTTTGGCACCTTGAAGTCGGGCCGCACCAGCACGACCGCGGCGTCCTCGTCCGGCATCCCCAGAGTCAGCACTTCGCTGATGAACGGGCCGATCTGGCGCGGCGGGAAATTCACCACCGCGCAGACCTGTCGACCGATCAACTGGTCGGGCCGGTAGTGCACCGTTAGCTGCGCCGAGGAGTTTTTCACCCCGACCTCGGGCCCGAAATCGATGGTCAGCTTGATCGCGGGCTTGCGCGCCTGCGGAAACGGTTGCGCGTCCACAATGGTGCCGACACGGACATCCACACGCTCGAAGTCGGTGTAGGCGATGGTCCCAGCGGGGGTCGGTTCTGGGGAGGTGGCCCCAGGGGAGGTGGCCCCGGGGGAGGTGGCCCCAGGGGAGGTGGTCCCGGGGGAGATAGTCTCTGGCGCGACGGTTTCGGGCATCCTCGCTCTCCGTGCGGTGAACGGCAGGCGTCGGTGTGGCCACCGGTGAGTAACAGAGGCATACTTTCAGTCAACGCCCGCCATCCCCGCCCTGGGGTTGGCACAGTGACGGAGCGATGATGCGCGACTATCACCTGCCTGGCCGTAGCCCGGTCTATGCGACCCACGGCATGGCCGCCACCTCCATGCCGGCGGCGACGCTGACGGCGCTCGATGTGCTGCGTGCCGGCGGCAATGCACTGGATGCCGCGGTTGCCGCCTGCGCCGTACTGTGTGTCATCGAACCGGCATCGACCGGAATCGGCGGCGACTGCTTCTGTTTGTACGCGCCAGTGGGCGGCAGTGAGGTCATTGCGTTGAACGGCTCCGGCCGGGCGCCCGCGGCGGCAACGATCGATTGGTACGAAAGCCGGAGGATCGCCGAGATCGAGAATACCTCGGCCCACTCAGTGACGGTGCCCGGCGCGGTGAACGCGTGGGAGACGCTGCTGAAGGCGCATGGCCGCAAGGGTCTGGACGAACTGCTGCAGCCGGCGATCCGCTACGCGGAGGACGGCTGGCCGGTACACCCCAAGGTGGCCTGGGACTGGAAGCGGCTGGAGGACAAACTGCGCAAGAACGGCACGCATCATTTCCTGCCGGGTGGGACGGCGCCAAATCCCGGCGACCTGTTCGTGCAGACGGCATTGGCCGAGTCGCTGCGCGCGATCGCGCGGCACGGCGCCAAGGCGTTCTACGAAGGTGCGATCGCCGCCGATATCGTTGCCACGCTGCGTGATCGCGGCGGGCTGCAGACCGAGGAAGATTTCGCCGCCGGGCTGCACAATGCCGAGTTCGTCACCCCGATCCAGCTCAACTGGCGAGGCTATGACGTGTTCCAGTGCCCGCCGAATGGTCAGGGCATCGTCGGGCTGATGATCCTTGGAATGCTGGGCGGCCTGCCGAGCGCATCGGATGGTCCGCTGGGCACCATCCGCGCGCACCGCCATGTCGAAGCGGCGCGGCTGGCGTATCGCGATCGCGATGCCTTCGTTGCCGACCCGGGACAGGTGGACGTTCCCGTCAAGAAACTTTTAAGTGCGGAATATCTGACCGCATTGCGCGGGTTGATCGACGACACCAAGGCGATGCGGCATCTGCCCCTGGCCGGAGAGGCACTGATGCCGCCACACCGTGACACCATATATCTTTGCGTTGTCGATAAGGACGGCAACGCGTGCAGCTTCATCAACTCGTTATTTCAGGGTTTTGGTTCCGCCATCCTGGCCGAGCGCTCCGGCGTCATGCTGCAGAACCGCGGCTTCGGCTTCCGGCTGGAACGTGGCCATCCGAATTGCATCGCACCGCGCAAGCGGCCGATGCACACGATCATTCCGGGTATGCTGATGAAGGACGGCCAGGCCCAAATGCCGTTCGGCGTGATGGGCGGGCACTACCAGCCGATGGGCCATTCCTGGTTCCTGACCAACCTGCTGGAGTACGGCCTCGACATCCAGGAAGCGATCGACCTGCCGCGACTGTTGCCGCTGGGCGGCAAGTTGCAGATCGAGCGTGGCATCCCGCAGGATGTGGTCGACCGTCTCGCGCGCATGGGCCATGAGCCTGAACTGGTCGAGCGTCCCCACGGCGGCGGGCAGGCGATCTGGATCGACCGCGACCGCGGCTGCCTGATCGGCGGGTCGGAGCCGCGCAAGGATGGGCTGACGCTGGGGTATTGAGAACATTTCGGTCCCAAGAGAAATCGTGAAACCACAGATGTACACAATATAAAAGGCGATATGCGGAGGTCGATGGTGCATCGGTGGTTTAGGTCTTCTTGCGCTGATTCGCGCGGTGCACGATTGCCGAAACGTTACCAGCCGCCGCCAGCCGACGGGTGTTTCCGTTGACCGAGCCCTGTGACCTGACCGCCGTCACCGCACGGCGGTTGATCGGCACGAAACGTCTGGCGCCCAGCGAGCTGCTGGAGAGCTGCATCAACCGGGTCGAGGCGGTCGATCACGCGGTGAACGCCATGGTGGCGCGCGACTTCGCCAGCGCCCGTGGCAGCGCAAAGGAAGCCGACGCGGCGGTGCTGCGAGGCGACGTCCTGCCGCCGCTGCACGGTCTGCCGATCGGGATTAAGGACCTGCAGGAGACCGGCGGCCTTGTCACCACCCATGGCAGCGTGATCTTCCGTGATCATGTGCCGGCGCGGGACGAACGCCTGGTCGCCGCCGTGCGCGCTGCCGGCGCGATCGTCCTTGGCAAGACCAACACGCCCGAATTCGGCGCCGGCGCGAACACCCGCAACGCGGTATATGGCGCCACCGGCAACCCGTTCGACCCGATGAAATCCTGCGCCGGGTCCTCAGGGGGCTCCGCGGTCGCGCTGGCCACCGGGATGGCGCCGATCTGCACCGGGTCCGATACCGGCGGCAGCCTGCGCAATCCGGCATCGTTCTGCGGCATCGTCGGATTCCGGCCGACGCCCGGCCTGGTGCCGTCGGAGCGGCGCGGCTTGGGGTGGAGCAACCTGCCGGTGGCGGGGCCGATGGCGCGCAGCGTCGGTGACGTCGCGTTGCTGTTGTCGATCATGGTCGGTGACGACCCCCGCGATCCGCTGGCCACCACCGTACACGGCACGACCATCAGGCGCCCGGCGGATTTCGCCATGCCGAGGCCGATCGATCTGTCGCATCTGCGGGTTGCACTGACGCCGGATTTCGGCTTCGCCCCGACCGAGCGCCATATTGCCGAGGTATTCGCCGAGAAAACCAACCTGTTTCGCCATGTCTTTGGGCGTGCCGAGGATGCAACCCCAGACTGTGCCGGAGCCGATGAGGCGTTCGAGGTGCTGCGCGCGCTTAATTTCCTCGCGGCACACCAGGAGAAGGTGCGGACACGGCCGCAGGACGTGGGCCCGAACGTGCGCGCCAATGTCGAGGAGGGCCTGCGCTATAGTGCCGCGGACACGGCGCGAGCGATGACGTTGCAAACGACGCTGTACCGGCGCTGGCAGGCGTTCTTCGAACACTATGACGTGATCCTGACCCCTTCCATCACGATCAGCCCGCGGTCCTGGCGCGAGCTCTACCCGGCCACGATCGACGGCAAGCCGACCCGCACCTATTTCCACTGGCTGGCATTGGCCTACGCAGTGACGCTCGCGGGCCATCCGGCACTGTCACTGCCGGTCGGGCTCGATCGCCACGGGATGCCCTTCGGCCTGCAGGTCGTCGGACCGCGCGGGGGTGACGAACTTGTGCTGTCGGTTGCCTCGACTCTGGAGAGTGTGTTGGAAGGGGATGGACGAACCGCGCGCCCGTTCCCAGATCTCGGCCGCCTGCGCGAAGCGCCACCGCTGCGTGGGGCGGTTGGATTTCTGGGGTTCGACTGATAAAGGCCAGCGATGAACGTCATGTACCTCCGGGACGTCGAGGCAGTTGACGCTGAATGGCGGCACCGCCAGGCAACGACGGTTCCGCGGCGATCCCTGCGCGCGGTGGGCCGCGCCACGCATCGGCCGGTGGCGATCCTGCTGTCCACCTACAACGGCGAGAGCTTCCTCGACGCACAATTGCGCAGCTATCTGCGCCAGACACATGACGACTGGACGCTGCACTGGCGCGACGATGGTTCCTCGGATGCTTCGGTGCGGATGGTCAGGCAGTTCGCGGCCGGCGCGGGCAGTGGGCGCTGCGTGTTTCAGCGCGAGGCGGGTCGCCAGCAGCCAACGCGCAGCTTCCTCGCATTGCTGCGCGCGGCACGCGCGTCCGACGCCGCATATTTCGCCTTCTCTGATCAGGACGATGTTTGGCTGCCGGACAAGGTGGCGCACGGGGTCGCGACGCTGGACAAGGTCCCGGCCGGCGAGCCGGCACTGTATTGCGCAGGGCGTGTCCTGGTGGATGCGGATTTGCGCCACCACTACGTGCAGGGCGGATTGCACCGGCAGCCGGGATTTCCTGCGGCGCTAACGCAGAACATCGCGCCCGGCTGCACCATGATGCTGAACCGCGCCGCCGCCGACCTTGTTCTGGCCTCGCAACCGCCAGACGGTACCTGGCACGACTGGTGGTGCTACATCGTCGTGGCGGCGGCAGGCGGCCGTGTGCTCGTCGACCGCACACCAACCGTGCTGTATCGTCAACACGCCAACAATCATGTCGGTGAACCCCGCAACTGGCTGCGGCGCGGCATCGCGGCCCTGCGGCGCGGACCGGGGCCGTTCATGCGATTGCTGCGCCAGCATGTGACCATGCTCCAGGCGCGGCCCGAGTTGTTGCCTGAGTCCACTCATCGGCAGCTTGCGGCAATCGCGGACTCGCTGAACGGCAGTCGCGCCGCCCGTCTGAAGGCGCTGTTCCTGCCAGGGTTCGCACGTCAGACTTGGCTGGAGACAGTGGTCTTCCGGGTGTGGTTCCTGCTCGGATGACCTGGCGCTTACCGATTTCATGCGGCGTCGGGCAGTCTCGACGCCGGCCTGCGGCGTGACGTCCAGCCGGGGGAACAGCGGTGTGATCGTGGGCCGGGTAGCCGATGTCGACTCGACCTGGGCCACCTATATCGCAGCGGGGTTGCGCCGCGTCATCGGATTGCCGCTATTGTGCTTGCTGCGCGCCTACGTCTGGCTCGGGATGTATGCGCGTCTCCTTGCGTCATTGCGCCGCACCGGCCGGACATTCGTTACGGCACGCCATGTCGGCTCGGATCGGCTTAGCGACGGCGCCAAGATCGTCCTGTTCGCGCACTATGATCCCGCGGGGTTGGTGCACGACTTCGTCATCTACTATCTCCGCGCGCTGCGCGACGCGGGCTACGCGGTCGTCTTCGTTTCCAACTGCCCGGATCTCGATATGGCGTCGTTGCAGCGCGTGTTGCCGGTCTCGGCGCTGGTACTTCTGCGCGAAAATGTCGGGTACGACTTCGGGGCCTTCAAGGACGGGATCGAGGCGCTGGGCGAGCTGAGCCGGTTTGAGCAGGTCGTGCTGGCGAACGACAGCGTCTACGGCCCGCTGTTCGACCTGAAGGAGTGCC
Source organism: Acetobacteraceae bacterium (assembly GCA_035696165.1). Taxonomy (GTDB): domain Bacteria; phylum Pseudomonadota; class Alphaproteobacteria; order Acetobacterales; family Acetobacteraceae; genus Palsa-883. The sequence continues at coordinate 7,518 of DASRQX010000381.1, forward strand.
TGGCGCGGTGCGATGCCAGCACCGACATCTGGGGGATGACCGACAACCGGGCGGGCGGCTACCACCTGCAGAGTTATTTTCTACTGTTCCGTGGGCCCGCCTTGGTTTGCCCCGATCTGAAGGCGTTCTTTCGCTCCGTGCGGCCGGTGCAGTCCAAGGAGTGGGTGATCCGAAGATACGAAATCGGACTGACGCAGGCGATGCAACGGGCCGGGCTGCGATGTGCCGCGCTGTTCCCGTATGAAGCCGCCGCCGCCCTATTCGCTGAGACGGTCCGATCCGACGTAATGCAGCAACCTGGTCTGAGCGCACAACATCGGCGCTATTTCTCCGTGATGCTGCGCCGGTTGGAGCGCGGTACGCCGTTGAATGCCACGCATTGCTTTTGGATCGAGCTGGTCAGCAAGATGCGCTGTCCGTTCATCAAGCGGGAGCTGCTGATATACAATCCGGTTGGTGTGCCGCATGTCTCCGGCTGGCGGGACGTCGTCCGCGGCGTCAGCACCTACGACACGGAGCCGGCGGCGCGGCACATACGAACGTTTC
>DASRQX010000382.1:0-2599 GCA_035696165.1 Acetobacteraceae bacterium
CCGGCCTGTCCCTCACGGGCGTCCGGTTGATCATCCCTGATCACGCGTCGGGTTTCCCGTGTTGCGTGCGCTTCCCTTGTGTACATGCTGCCGCCACTACCCCGGTGCAGCAGATGGGGTACTCCTCGCTCAACCTTGCCCCATCCGTATCAGCCTTCCCCGATTCCACTGTCGGGTCGGCCTGCACATCGTCCTTTTCGAGGCTTGCTCGGCGTTCACTCGCGTTACGGCCTGCACACTCGCGCAGTCACCAAATTCGTGACCGCTATCCGGGGGCTTCAGACATTTCGTCACCTCCATGCCTGCCCCAGTTGCTTCTGGCTGGAGCGAATCGCCGGGTGGGCCTTGCACCCACTGGGAAAAGCGCCGCCCTGTCACGGCGCACGTGGATAGCAGACATTCGCACCAGATTTCTGCGCAAGCTAAGTGATTGTTCCGGGCAGCGCCGACATCGCGGGATGGAGATCTTGAATTCTGCACTGCCGTGCTGGGCCGATTACGGCACGGTGTTCGAGATTGCCGAGACCCATGGCGGTTATGCCAGCACCCCCGCCACTCTGGTCAACTTCAACTTCACTGATGTCGCGAATCCGGGTGCCGGCCTAGCTCTCGCTCCTTGATCTAAATCGTTGCTCGGATGACCTGCGTTAGCCAATATCCGCGGAAAGGAACCTCAAAAGGGGGGCGGCGCGATCCACCAGTCGTTTTTGTCGTTCTTAGCCAGCGTGGGCCTGGCAATAGTTGTCGCAGCGCCGGGCCAGTCGCAGGCTGCCAACCTGACGTCTCTGGTCAGCTTCTGTACGCTGACCAACTGCGCTGATGGCCTGGGACCGGGCGGCGGACTGATCGCCGACGCCGACGGCAACCTGTTCGGCACGACAGGCGGTGGCGGCGCGCATGGCGGCGGTACGGTGTTCGAGATTGCCAAGACCGCCCGGGGCTACGCCAGCACCCCCAAGATTCTGGTCCGCTTCTGCGCGCTCGCCAACTGCGCCGATGGCCAGTTTCCGGTGGGCGACCTGCTCGCCGACGCCGACGGCAACCTGTTCGGCGCGACGGACGTCGGCGGCGCGCATGGCGGCGGTACAGTGTTCAAGATCGCCAAGACTGCCCGGGGCTACGGCAGCACACCCACCATCCTGGTCAGCTTCTGCGCGCTGGCCAACTGCGCCGATGGTGATGTTCCTCTTGCCGGCGTGATCGCCGATGCCGACGGCAACCTATTCGGGACGACGGACGGTGGCGGCGCGCATAACGGAGGCACGGTGTTCGAAATTGCCAAGACCGCCCGCGGCTACGCCAGCACCCCCACCATCCTGGTCAGCTTCTGTGCGCTGACCAACTGGGACGATGGCCTGACTCCGGACGGCAGCCTGATCGCCGACGCCGACGGCAACCTATTTGGCGCGACAGCCAACGGGGGGCGAACCGCGAAGGTACGGTGTTCGAGGTCACCCGCAGCGGCTTCATCCCGCCCCCCGCACGGTTCGCCGGGTCGCCTGGGGAGGCAAACTGTCACGGCCAGAGCGTCTCGGCGCTCGCCAAGAAGTATGGCGGGATCAACAATGCCGCCGCAGCGCTCGGCTACTCCAGTGTCCAGGTTTTGAAGAACGAGATTGCGACCTATTGCGCAGGGTAGGACAAGGCCTTTCCGCTGTCTGTTGCGAGCGAGGGAGGCCGCAACAATCTGGTGCCGCGCGCCGTCATCTTCGGCATTGCTGGAGCCGAAGGTCCGGAAAGGGTCGACTGCGGCCACTAACTTGAGGGCGGAAGGGCTAAGGAGAATGTCCATTCCGCCTCGCCAAAAGCGATCGTAAGCAACGCGACAGCGGTTTCGGGGGGGGGGCGCAGACAAGCACGGCCGCGGGCCAGCGACTTTCTGGCGTCTCTCCGGAGCGGCCCCTTGTGCTACGACGAGCTGTAGCGAGAAGCGAGTGCGCCGGGAGAACCGATGATGAGGTTCATAGGGAAAGCAATTGCATGCGGTCGCGCTGCCGTATGGGCGGCGCTGGCGCTCACCTTGATTTCGGCGTCGGCCGTTGCGCAAAAGTCCGGCGGCATACTCAAAACACCCCACGGCGACAGCCCGGCCAGCATGTCGATCCACGAGGAATCAACGATCGTTTCCGAAGGGCCAATGATGGCGGTGTTCAACAACCTCGTGATGTTCGATCAGCATATCCCGCAGAACCGGCTCGATACGATTGTGCCCGATCTCGCTGTCGAGTGGTCGTGGAACGAGGACGGCACGACCCTGACCTTCAAATTGCGTCAGGGCGTCAAATGGCATGACGGCAAGCCGTTCACCGCCCGGGACGTCAACTGCACCTGGGATCTGTTGCTGGGCAGGGGGACGGAGAAGCTCAGGATCAATCCGCGCAAATCCTGGTATCAGAACCTCGCCGAGGTAACGATCAACGGCGATTTCGAGGCCAGCTTCCACCTGAAGCGGCCGCAGCCTTCGTTCATCGGGCTGCTGGCGTCGGGTTGGTCGCCGGTCTACCCGTGCCACGTGACGCCACGCGAGATGCGGCAGCACCCGATCGGCACGGGCCCGTTCAAATTCGTCGAATTCAAGCCGAACGAGTCGATCAAGCTG
>DASRQX010000383.1:0-5399 GCA_035696165.1 Acetobacteraceae bacterium
CGACGGCAAGGACCAGTTGCCGGCGTCCAACGTATTCAGCGAGCCGGAGACCGAAACGCTCGAAGCGCTCTGCCCGACGCTCGAGGGCAACACCAGGCGGCAACAGAACCTCCACCCGCTCGCAAGTCTCGCGTGGGCGGCCCGGATCATCTCCCGGCTGGGCGGCTGGAACTGCTATTATAAGCCGGCGGGGCCGATCACCATGCGGCGCGGCATGGAGCAGTTCTACGCGATCCACCGAGGCAGGCAGCTCGAAATGGTGCTGAAACGAGAAGTGAGAATCCCCTAGGGCGGAGGCCGGGGCATGCTTCGCCGGCCATGACGGGTGGAGAGCACGTCTGCCATGACGGGTGGACAGTCGGAACTTTCGACCGCTGGTATCACATGCGGCGAACACCACACGCGAGTGGAACACGCGCCTCGGTCGCGCGTTACCTCGCCGCCAGCGTCTCGAACACATCGCCGCACGGCGGCAGCCCCAGAATGTGCCGCCGGTGCCACAGCGCGTAGAACAGCAACTGCCACGCCGCGAAGCCGTGCCGCCACCGACGGATGTTGCTGAACAGCGCACGCACTTTCGCCGGATCGGCGATCTCGGCCACGCCCGCCTGGGCCGCCACCAGCGGGCCAAGCTGCGCGCCGCGTCCCTTGATCCAGGCGCCGATCGGCACGGTGAAGCCCTGCTTCGGCGCGAACGGCCGCGCCACCGGCACGTGCTTCTCGAGCCAGCGGCGCAGCAGCCACTTGCCCAGCCCCTTGTGCAGCTTCAGCGCATCCGGCAGGCGGAACGCCGCCGCCGCCACGCCGCGATCAAGGAACGGCGTGCGCCCCTCCACCGCGTGCGCCATCAGGCAGCGATCCAGCTTCAGCAGCAGATCGTGCGGAAGCCAGTCTGCCATGTCGGTGGCCTGCGCCTGCGCCAGGCGGGATCGGCCACCCTCGGCCGCGGCGCGTTCGGCCGCGGCGATGCCGTCGCGCCAGCCGGCGCCGGGGCGTTCGCGCAACACGTCGACCTTGTCGAAGAAGCCGCCGGCATACATCGCGCGGCCGCCGCGCCACCAGGGCTGCGTCGCCGTGCGATAGCGGCCGTAGCCCGCAAAAATCTCGTCGCCGCCCTCGCCGCTGAGCACGACCTTGACGTCCTGGTGCGCCCGGCGGGCGAGGAACCAGGTGGGGATGATCGCGTAGTCGGCCGCGGGATCGTCCATGCACGCAACGATCTCGGGCAGGTGCTGCCAGACCATCGCCTCGTTGATCTCGATCGTTTCGTGCCGCGCGCCGAGCGCCTTGGCAACGATCGCCGCCTGCGCGCGCTCATCCGCGGCGTCGGGGATGTCCCAGCCGGCGGTGAAGGCCAGCACCGGCTGGCTGTTCAGCCGCGCCATGAGCGCCAGGACCGTTGCGCTGTCGATGCCGCCGGACAGGAACATGCCGTATGGCACATCGCTGCGCTGGTGCAGATCGACGCTTTCCTCGAGCGCGCGATCGAGGCGGGTCAGCGCGGCGTCCTCATTGATCTGCTCCGGGCCACCTTCAGGAAGATGGGAGATGCGGTGGCGGTCGACGATGGTGCCGTCGACGCAGGTGACTGTTTCGCCTGGCAGCAGGCGCTGGATACCGTCGAAGATCGTGTCGGCGCCGGTGGTGAACTGCAATTGCAGGAGCTGGTCGCGCGCCGCCGGGCGGACGCGGCGGGTGACCAGTCCCGATTCCAGCAGCGCCTGCGGCTCGGAGGCGAAGGCCAGGCCGTCGGCGACCTGCGCGATATAAAGTGGTTTGATGCCGAAAGGATCGCGGCTGAGTGTGACGCTGTGCAGCGCGCGCTCGTGGATGGCGATCGCATACATGCCGCGCAGGTCGCGCGTATAGTCCGTGCCGTCGCGCAGCCACAGATGCAGCGGCACCTCGCAGTCGCTGTTGGTGGCGAAGTTCGCGCCGTGCATCGCCACGCGCAGCTCGCGGTAATTGTAGATCTCGCCGTTCGCCACCAGCGTTGCCGCGCCGGCGTAGAGCGGCTGGTCGCCGGTCACGAGGTCGATGATCGCCAGGCGGTTGTGCACCAGGGCGATACGGCCAAGCACCTGGTGGCCGGTGCCGTCGGGGCCGCGGTGATGCAGCGTGTCGATCAGGCGCGAGAGCACCCGCGGCGTCGGCGGCGCCGCGTTGGGCGAGAGGATAAGGCCGGCGATGCCGCACATTCAGGGCTTTTCCTTAGGGTCTCTGCTGGAGGGTCTCTGCACGGTACGAATGAGGCACGAACTGGCAGGCTGGCAGGTTGCCGACACAAATGCCATCGCAGGCGCCATCGCCGCGTGCTTCAGGTCACGCGGCCTCGCCATCGCGCTTCGGCCAGGCCCCAGCCCACGAGCAAAAACAGCCACCCGCCGATCGGCATCGAGGTCAAGCCGCTGTTGGAGGCGATCGGCCAGAGCTGGATGAATGCGGCGGCGAACAAGCCGACGCGTAGCGGGTCGGGCGATTGCCGCAAGCCGCGTCCCAGTGCGATCAGCCAGGCCACGGCCAGCGCGCAGAACAGCGCAAGCCCGACGAAACCGCCGTTGTCCAGAGCCTCGAGGTAGAAATTATGCGGATGGTGCCAGCAGATGCCCGCACCGCCGCCGTCCGGCACGCTGCCGTCGAACGTCGGGCGGAAGTAGCGCGGCACCGGGCAGCCGTAGCGGAATCCCTCGTGGCCCAGTCCGGTCGCGCCCTGTTGCACGCCGATCTCGAGCGCGCGGGCGAACAGCTCGCCATACGGGCTGGTCGCGAAATGCAGCATCAGGCCGGAGAAATCCGTCACCAGGTGCCGGTAGGCTCCCGGCGCGACGACCGGGGTTGCGGCCAGCAGCAGCAGGCCGATGACCGCCGTCGCCAACACCAGCCGGCGCAGCGCGTTAAGGAACAAGGCGGCGACCACCAGGCCGAGCCCGACGAGCAGCAGCGGGATGCGCTGGCCGATGAGTTCCATCACGCCGAGGCCCGCGGTCAGCAGCGCACCGGCCGCGAGCGATGTGAGGACCCGGCCTTTTTGTTGAAGTGCCGCGGCCGGCGGGATGATCGCGGGCAGCAGGATGCGCGCCAATGGCGGCCCGGCGCGCGGCTTGCCGAACGGACCGGTCAGCACTCGATCGCGGCCATCGCCGGCGGGGGGAGCGCCGTAGAGGTTGTGACCGAACACGTACTGCACCAGAGACTGCGCGGCGATGTAGACGGCCGACGCGGCGATAATCCGGTAGAACCAGCGGCGCGCGGTGGCGCCGCGCAGCACGAGGTGTTCCAGTGCCGCGACCAGGATCAGGAAGCGGACATCGACGATGGCCTGCACCAACGAGGGGCTGCCGCCCGCACCGATGCCGTGCCAGTGCAGCGGCAGGGAGCACAGCAGCGTCCACCCCCACCAGGCCAGGCCGATCCGCAGCCAGGGCGTGCGCAGCCAGTCCCATTGGCGGGTGATCGCGGCGCGCGCCAGGAAGCATATGTCGGTCACCCCGACGGCCACCTCGCCGATGCCGTGCGCATGCAACAGGAGAAGCGGCAGCAGCATGACGGCGGCCACGGCTGTCCGGTCGAGGGCGGGCAGCGCGCGGCTGGTGTGAACGGTTGGTGCTTTGGAGGTTGGCGGCGGGGCGGTCAGCACTGGGTTGGTCATGCGGCGCCGATACCGCTCGCGAATACCCGCGCTGGGGTCGTGTCCAACATCGCCGCAACTCCCGCTGCTTAGGTGCCCGACCCGGAATACAGGCTTGGGCGGCTTGGTCAATCACCGGCGGACAGGATCTCGTGGCGCAGGGCGGCAACCTGCGCCTGGGCGAGCGGCCGGTCGAACCGGCGGGCGCGCTCACGCCCGGCGGCGGCCAGCGCGGCGCGGCGTGGGTCGTCGCGCGCCAGGGCTACGATCGCTTCGGCGATTTCCGCCGGGTTGTCCGGGTCGGCATATAGCGCGGCATCGCCGGCGACCTCCGGCAGGCCGCCGCGGGCGGAGCAGATCAGCGCGGCGCCGCAGGCCATCGCCTCCAGCGCGGTGAGGCCGAACGGCTCCGCCCAGCGGCTGGGCATGACCACGATTGCCGCGCGTGCCATGGCCTCGAGCGTTGGCGTGCGCTGCTGGTAGCCCAGCAGGCGAACACCGGCGGGCTCGGCGGCGGCGCGGACACGGCGGGTGAAGGCAGTCTCCGGGCTGTCGGCACGAAAGCGGTCGGCGCCGATGATCGCCGCGCGCCACCCCGGCAAGCGCGGCAGCGCCGCTGCGCAGGCCGCGACGAAGCTGTCAGTGCCCTTGTCGGGGACCACCCGGCCGACGAACAGGATCAACCGCTCGCGCGGCCCGGTGGCGGGGATGGCGGCAAGGTCGATGCAATTGTGAATGACGACGGGCGGCTGGCGCGGGTGTGACGCGATGCCCTCAAGCAGGAGCGCGCGCAGATAGTCGGAGACCAGGACGACGCGCGCGAACCGATCCAGCAGCCTGGCGCGATCGGCGGGCGTGCGTGCACCGCGCATCGCCTGCGGGTCGTTGTGCAGGAACAGGCTGATCGGGATATCCGGCAGGCGGCGTGCCAGGGCGAGCGCCACGTCGGCGCGGTTGTGCACCTCGATCAGCGCGGGGACCAGCGCGGGGTTCAGTGTGCGCAGCGACCGGGCGACAGCGTAGGCAAAGCGCGTATTGATCGAGCCGGGATGCCACCATGGCGGGCGGATCTGCTGGAAAGGCGGCGGCGGTTCGGTGTCCTGCGGGCCGCCGATCACCAGGGCGCGGAAGCCGGGCGTTTCGGCGAACTGGCGGGCGATCAGGTAGACCGCGCCGGCGCGGCCGGGCCCGGCGCCCTCACGCGGGGGCAGCACGATCGCGATGAGCGGCGTTGTCTGCGCGGTCCGCGTCATTACGGTCGGCGCATTAGTTGAACCGCCAAGACGCCAAGATATCACAGCCAACCGGGTTGCATGACTTGGTGCCTTGGCGGTTCCACCTTGAGACGGTGCGGTGGCGTACGCCGAAGCAAGCCAGTCACCGGCCTGATCGTCAATTGGTCAAGGCGGTCAAGCGACGGGTGAACGGGCGCAATGGCGCCGCGCGCAACGCCCATCACCCGGAGCACGAGTCCCGCGTGCGAGGCGCCATTGCAATCACCCAGGTGCAATCTTGATCTGCACTCGGTGAAACGGTGTGGCCGGTTGCTTCCTGGTTTGCGGCGGCCCGCGCAGCGGGGCCGAGGGGCGTCGGTCTTGATCCGAGCGTTATTGCTCATATCTAACTACGGCAAGCTGATTTCACCGGGAGGTTTTCCACATGTCGGCACCATCGAACGGGATCACCGCGGAGGACATCCGCGAGATGATGCCGCCGTATACCCTCAGCGACGACATGCTGCAGGCGACGTTCGCCGCGCTGGCGCCGCCGC
>DASRQX010000384.1:0-10475 GCA_035696165.1 Acetobacteraceae bacterium
GGATCGGGTCGTTCGACGCGAGCTCGGCGATATTCCGCCGTGTCGGTCGGTTGGCAATGTCCTGCAGTATTTGCTCGCAGCCTCCGGTCGCAAGCGTGAAAGCCAGCGCTCCACCCGACGCGAGGAAATCGCGCCGTCCAAGGTCGGATCGTATCATGGCCATTGCTCGTCTCCCCCGCGGGCTTTCGGGAGCCCGCCTTGTGTGACGGATGGAGGTCGGAGCGGCGGTTAGTGTCTCGGCCAGGCTGCCGCCCGCCAGATCGTCGCCAGGCACGCAACGTCAAGGTGAGAGCCGCGTCGCGCCGATCATCACTACCACCGACGTGCCGCAGAAGGTGTGATGCGGCTCACACCATCCGAACTTTGCCCAATTTCACTCCTGCGGATACCGCCAAGGCTTCGCCGGCTGCACCGTCGCCTCATCCAGCGTCCACTGCGGCAGTGCCAGCCCCGCCGCCACGTCGGAATACACCATCCGCACGCGCGATCCGATTCCTACCCGCGCCACCATCTCCGGCGGCGCCAGCCTGCCGTCCGGCATGGTCAGATTGCCGACCACGCGCAGCGCCTCGTGCTCCGACGGTTTGCCCCGTTGCGTGTCGAGATCGACCAGCAGCACCATGTAGGGGGTGAAATCGCGAAACGCGGGCTGGATGGCGTGGTGCACTTCTTCGTACGAGTGCACCTCGCCCTTGCCCTCCACCGGCGTCCAGGTCGCCTTCGGGCTGGCGCACCACGGGCAGCCGGTGGTCGGCGGGTAGCGCAACAGCTTGCAGTCGTCGCAGCGCTGCAAATGGAACGCGTGGTCGGCGCAATGTGAAAAATACGCCAGGTTCTCGTGGTCCAGGTCGTCGATGCTGAGCGGCATGCCCAGATAGTCAGCGCGGATCGCCATCTTTCGTCCTCCGGTTCTGCTTTTAGTGGCCTGCTTATCCCCTACGTTCGCTGCAAGCCGCAGCGAACTCGGGGGGCAGGACACTACCCACGCCGCATGATCATGGCCGACCCGGTCATCGGATTGGCCCAACCCAGGTTCGCCGTCACCTCGATGTCGTGCACTTGCCGGCAGCCGCCCTCGCGATAGTCGTAGGTGTGCTGCCGTTTCCCATCCGGCCCGATCGGACACGAATCGTCCACGTCGTGACGCAACTGGCGCACATTCTCGATCACCATGTTCATGCCGTGCGTGTAGCCCTCGCACAGATGCCCGCCGGAGGTGTTGTTGGGGCGCTTGCCGCCCAGCCGCATGATGCCGCTGGAGACATAGTCGCCGCCCTCGCCCTTCTTGCAGAACCCGTAGTCCTCGAGCTGCAGCATCGCGGTGAAGGTGAACGCGTCGTACGATCCGGTGGCATCCACATCTTCAGGTCCCACGCCGGCGTTTGGCCACAATATGTCCTTGGCGTAGTAGCCGGCGACGCGTGAGATCGGACCGGCCTGGTAATGCATGTCCATGCGCGGCTTGCTGCAGCGCCCGACGATGCCGCGGATCAACGCCGGCGTGTGGCGCAGGTCACGCGCCCGATCTGCCCGCGTCACGATGATCGCGGTGGCGTTGTCGGTCTCCACGCAGCAATCCAGCAGGTGCAGCGGCTTGCAGATGATGCGGCTGCCCAGCACCTCGTCCACGGTATAGCGCTTGCGATACAGCGCCTTGGGGTTGTTCGAGGCGTGCTCCGAATGGATCACCTTTACCGTCGCGACCTGTTCCGGGCGCGTGCCGTAATCGTACATGTGGCGCATGAAGGTCGGGCTGAACATCTGCCCGGCACTCTGCCAGCCATAGGCACGGCTATGCAGCGCATCGCCGTTGACCGGGACGGCGGACCGCGCGCCGGTGCCGCCGATCCGCACCTGCGAATAGCCGTTCATCGCGCGGAAGATCGCCACGCACTTGCACAGCCCGGCCTCCATCACGCCGATCGCGATGCCGATCAGCGCCTCGGTGGAAGATCCGCCGCCGACGCAGTCCATGAAGAAGTTCAGCCGTGCGCCGATGTCGCCGGCCATGAAGGTGGCGGAGGTGGAATCGTTGCCGGAATAGGACAGCATGCCGTCGATGTCGGCCGGCTTCAGCCCGGCGTCGGCGGCCGCGTTGCGCAGCGCCCAGGTGCCCAGCGCGCGGGTGGTCTTGCCGGACCCGCGCACGTAGGTCGTCTCCCCCACGCCGACGATTGCATACTTGTCGCGCAGGTATCTGGGTGTGGTGACATCGGTATCGGCTGGCAGCGGCATTCGCGTTCCCCCCTCGCCAAGGCGCCAGCTTGCCCAGGCGTCGACTTGTCCAGGCGCTGGCGTTCGGCACAGGCTGGACGCGAAGCAATGTAACGTCAACGCGGGACGGCTTGACCGGGCGCATCGGGCGTGCCCTGTCGCACCCCTCGCGATGTCACGTTTTCTGCGCCCCGCCCTGCTGCTGATGCTCGCCCTAGCGGGGTGCGCGACGCATCTGGCGCCGCCCGGCCCGCCGTTCGAGCCTGCGCGCGAGACAGCGGACGCCTTCGTGATGCCCGACGGGATGCGCCTGCCGTACCGCGCCTGGCTGCCTGAGGGCGCACCCTGGGCGGTGATGCTGGCGCTGCACGGCATGAACGACAGCCGCGACGCATGGGAGATCCCGGCGCCCAGCTTCGCGGCTGCCGGTATTGCCGTGTTCTCCCCCGACCAGCGCGGCTTCGGCGATACCGCCACGCGCGGCTACTGGCCCGGCACGACCGCGCTGGTGGACGACGCCCGGCGCATGGCGGCGCTGCTGCACGCGCGCTACCCGCATGCGCGCCTGATCCTGATGGGCGAGAGCATGGGCGCGGCCGCGCTGATGTGCCTGGCGACGGCGCCCGATCCGCCGGCCAACGCCACCTATGTCCTGGTGTCCCCGGCCGTGTGGAGCCGGTCGGAGATGAACCCGTTCGAACGCGGCGGACTTTGGCTGATGGCGGGGCTGCTGCCCGGGTTCACCGTTACCGGCCAATCGGCACATGTCATGGCCAGCGACAACATCCGGGCGCTGATCCGCCTGTCGCGCGATCCGCTGACCATCCACGATACAAGATTCGACACGATCGACGGGCTGGTGAACCTGATGGATGCCGCCGCCGCTGCTGCCCCGCGATTCAACGCATCGTCACTGTTTTTATATGGCGGCAAGGACGAGTTGGTCCCGCCGGATGCCATGGCGCGGGTCTGGCGGGACTTGCCGCCGGGGCCGGTGCGGGCGTTCTACCCCTCGGGTTATCATCTGCTGCTGCGTGACCTGGGTCGGGCGGGCCCGATCAGCGATGTCATCGACTGGCTGCTGGTTCCCGCGGCGCCACTTCCCTCGGGAGCCGAGGCAGCAGCCGCGGCATGGTTGGCGCAGCAGTCGTAGCCCTTCCAGGGATTGCCGCGATCTGTTCCGGCAGTCTTTCGGCACGGTCTTTCGCCCCAATCTTTCGCTCTAGTCATTCGCTGGGGTCTTTCGCCCGGGTATAGCACCGGGTTTGCCGCCGCGCTCTTTCGCCTTGGGGCGTTTCGCTGTATGGGGGTGGCGCCGGACCCGTAGCTCAGCTGGATAGAGCGTCGCCCTCCGAAGGCGAAGGTCGCACGTTCGAATCGTGTCGGGTCCGCCAGTGTTTCGCCGACCACGCACGCGCGCTGCGACCATCGTGCCCAGGTCCGGCGGGCCAATTTGTCGGCCTGAATGGCTACGGCAGCGGCGACGAGGGCGGAGCGTAAAATCCCCACGGCACATTGCGGTCAACATCGCCAAGTCGCCGGAGCTGACCCCGCGGGCACCGCCACGGCGCATCGCCCTTACGCGGCGTCAGCGAGAGCCCTCGGCAGCGTCTCGGCGAACGCAGCAAGATCCGCCTCGGTGCCGGCCGAGACTCGGATGCAACGGTTCAGCGGCGCCACGCCCGGCATGCGCACGAAGACGCCTTGCGCGATGAGACCATCGAGCACGCGCTTGGCGTAGGCGCCGTCGCGCCCGCAGTCTATCGTCACGAAGTTGGTCGCCGAGGCCAGTGGCACAAGACCATTCGCGCGTGCGATCGCACCGATCCTCTCGCGTGCGCGGGCAACCTTCTCGATGACGGACGCAAGATGGGCCTTGTCGGCGAGCGCCGCCAGGGCACCGGCCTGTGCGATGCGATTGACAGAGAAATGATTGCGTATCTTGTCGAATGCTTTGGCGACGCTTGCCTCGGCGATCGCATAGGCGATGCGGGCGCCGGCCATGCCGTAGGCCTTGGAGAAGGTGCGATACCGGATCACATTGGGCCGCGAGACATCAAGATCCGGAGCGGTCCCGGGCGGCGCAAACTCGATATAGGCTTCGTCGAGCACGAGCACGGTGTCCATCGGCACGGCGTCGACCAGGGCTTGCACGGCGTGCGCCGGCCACCAACTGCCCATTGGATTGTCGGGATTGGCAAGGAACACCAGCTTCGGCCGCTCACGCCGAACCGCTTCGAGCAGAGAGGCCGGATCCTCGCGATCGCCGACATAAGGGACCGTCACCAAGCGGCCGCCATATCCAGTAATGTGGAAGTTGAAGGTCGGATAGGCCCCGAGCGAGGAGACGACAATATCGCCCGGCGCGGTGAAGAGGCGCACCGTGTAGCCGAAGAGCGAGTCGATGCCTTCGCCGACCACGATGTTCGCGGACGACAGCCCCAGTTCCTGCGCCAGCGCCGCCTTTAGATCGTAATTCTCGGGGTCGCAATACATCCAGCATTCGGCTGCCGCCTGCCGCATGGCGGCGATGGCTTTCGGCGACGGACCGAATACGCTCTCGTTGGCGCCGATCCGTGCCTTGAACGCGACGCCACGCGTACGCTCCTGCGCCTCCGGGCCGACAAACGGCACCGTCGAGGGCAACGGAGCGACAATAGATGTATAGCGCAGCTGCATCGGGCAGTTCTCCTCAGGCGATCAATGACGCCTTCTGGCGCCTGGCGCGCGGCCATCCGTAGTCGATCACGGCAAGAGATCAAGATGACGGCGACCGGTTGATGGCGGGATTTTGCAAGGGGAGAGCCTTCCCCTGGCTGGGGTCCGGCCGCCGGCACCCCCTTTGGCAGGGTCATCCCCCAGGCTGTGCGAAAACTCCCGAACTCGATCTCGACATCGGGCCGGTCTTTGCGGTGAGGCCTGCCGCACCTCGAACGTCGAAAATGCGCAGCATTCCTGCGGGACTATTCATCACGCGATCAATGCGGCCGGGGATGCCACGATCGATGATCCGAACGATCTATAGCAGCACCCTTTTTGGCAACTCTGCTGACAGGTGGTCGATGAATATGCGCACCGAGGGGAGAAGGCCACGCCGGTAGGGAGTCAGAGCCGTGATGGTGGAATCGCCGGCGAGCCAGGCAGGCAAAACCTGGCGCAATGCTCCCAATCGAACGTCCTCGCGACAGACATACCCGGGCAGCGCGACGATGCCGAGCCCAGCGATAGCTGCCTGCTTCAGGGCGATCATGTCGTCACACAAGAGCCGCGGCGTTAGTGGTATGACCACCTCGTTCTTCGCCTTGTCCGAACGACGAAGCCGCCAAACGGGCGCAACCCCCGTGCGCATCATGAACAGCGAAGGGTGGTGCCGGAGATCTTCGGGTGTTTTCGGCGCTTCCTTCGCGTCGAGATATGCCGAGCCCGCGAACAGGAGCCATGGCGCTGGCGTCAGCGCCCGCTTCACCAGTGTCGAATCGGGCAGCGGGTCCGAATGGGCTCTGATCGCGACGTCGTAATTCTCGCCGACGATATCGACGTTCCGGTCGGTTGCGTGTGCGACGATATCCACCTTCGGATAGCGGAGGAGAAAGTCCGCCATGATATCGCACATTGCGAACTGCATGGTGGCCGTTGCCGCGGTGCAGCGGACCGCGCCGGTCGGTTCAGTCAGCCGATGGCGAATGGCGCTCTCCGCCAATTCGGCGTCGTGCAACATCACCACCGCGTGGCGATAGAATTCTTCACCGGCATCGGTCATCGCAAACCGCCGTGAGGTCCGATTGAGCAACCTGACCCCGAGCTTGGCTTCAAGCCGCTGGATGCGATGGCTCAGAGTCGACTTCGGAATACGCAACATGCGTCCAGCCGCGGTGAAGCCACTGCGATCAACCACCTGCACAAAGTAGAAGAAATCGTTCAGATCAAGCATGGCAGCATCGTCCATCTCATCGGACGCTGAGTTTGAAAAGTGACGACTTTTCGGCTGATTGTCCAGCAGCTACCTTCCTGCTGTGTTGCGGCCGACGAACGCGGTCGGCCGCGACCTACTTTCCCGCTGCAGGAGAGAGTCATGTCAGACCCGGTCCACGCCTATAAGCCGCTTACATCTGAAAACGCCGCGCTGGTCCTTATTGACCACCAGGTCGGCCTCATGAGCGGCGTTCGCGACTATTCGACGGGAGAGTTGAAGCACAACGTGGTAGCACTGGCCAAAGCGGCGAAGGCCCTGCAATTGCCGATCGTCGTTACAACCACCGCGCGCGACAGCATGTGGGGTCCGACCTTTCCGGAACTCGTTGAGGCGCTGCCTGGCGTTCCGATCATCGATCGCTCCTCGGTCAACGCCTTCGACGATCCCGAGGTTGCCCGGGCTATCAACGCGACCGGCCGCACGAAACTGATCTTCGCGGGCATCTCTCTCGAAGTCTGTGCGGCCTTCCCGGCTATCACCGCCGTTGGCAAGGGCCTCGACGCCTATGTGGCCGTCGACGCGTCCGGAACCTTCAGCGAGACCAAGCGGCAGGTCGGTCTTCTGCGCATGTTGCAGGCGGGCGTGATCCTGGCCGACTACGCCACGCTGATGGTAGAAATCCTCAGGGACAATGCGCGGGCCGAGGCTGCGGCCGTCTACGGCGCCATGGACATGCCCTGGGCCAAACTCGTGGGGCAGATGGCGCAGGCCTACGCCAAGCAAAGCCTTAAATTGAGCAGCACTGTCTCTACTTCAGACGTCTGGAATGGGCGCGTTGTGGCCTGACGCGGACGTTGCGATGCTGCGATCTTTACGTCGGCCTCTCGCCATAAGCAGGCGTTCGTTGTCGGACACCGTCGATGGCAGATAGTTGTCCTTGACGCGTGAGCCGGCTTAACCTGTCCGGAGGCAGCGGCAGCTACCCGGAGGTACGAGCGTTGGTCAACACCTTCATCCCGGCCCGGCCCTTCGACTTTCCCTACGACCGCCGGCTCGACCCCGCCGCGGCGGCGCTGATGGTCATCGACCTGCAGCTCGATTTTTTGTCGCCTGACGGCTACTTCGCATACAAGGGCTATGACCCCGCCCCGCTCCGAGCCATTCTGCCCAACGTGAACCGCCTGATCGGGGCCGCGCGGTCCGCTGGCATCCTTATCCTCCATACGCGCCAGGGCTACCGATCCGACCTCGCCGATATGACGCCGTACGAGCAATGGCGGCGCAAGCGTGCGGGGCTGGACGGGACCCGTATCCTGGTCCGCTCGTCACCGGGCTACGGCATTGTGCCGGAGATCGTGGTCGCCGATACCGACGTCATCGTCGACAAGACGACGAACGGTGCCTTCACTTACACGGATCTCGAGCATATCTTGCGGGCCAAGGGCATCTCGCACCTGATCTTCACGGGGTGCACAACAGATGTCTGCGTGCACACGACGCTCCGCGAGGCGAACGACCGAAACTTCCAATGCTGCCTCGTCGACGACGCCTGCGCGAGCGGAGACGCCTACGCCCACGCGGCGGCCGTGCACATGATGACGGTGGAAGACGGCATCTTCGGCGTGGTCGCGAAGACCGACAATGTCGTCGCCGCGCTGGACCGGCTCCACCCAGCGGCGCGCCCGATGCTCCGGTGATCCGGATTTCGCTGCTCGAACAATTCCGCCAGTCGGGCGGCGAATAGGTAAGTGGCGCGGCGTCACCACGGCTGCATCTGATTGACGGGGCGGCAAGGTCAGCTGCTCCCCCCCCCGCTCACGCCAGGTTACTGTTGATGTAGTCGAAATTGATGTCGTCGCCCAGACCGGGTTGTTGCGACAGGTGCACGAACCCATCCGCGTCCATCGTGTCGGGGCGCGCATTCAGGTATTCCGGCACCGCATCATAGTCCAGGAAGGGGTGCAGCAACCCGCGCTCGTACCAGCGGCCGTTCTTCTGCACTGCGGTTAAGGTCAGGTTGCCGGTGCCGCTGCCATGCACCTCGCAATCCATGCCGAAGGCTTCCGCCAGGTGGATGATCTTCAGGCTCGGCCCGATGCCGCCCACGTCGTGCACGCCGGTGCGGCTCAGATCGCAGGCACCCGCCTTGATCCATTCCGCGCGCGTGTGGAATTTTCCTTCCATGCTCTCCGGCCCGATGACCGGGATATCGAGATTGGCCGCGAGCCAGGCGTAGGAACTCATCGACGCCTCGTTCATCGGCTCTTCGTACCAATAGTATCCGAGCCTCTGCAGTTCCCGGCCGAGCCACAGCGCATCGCTGCGCGAATAGCCGTGATAGGCGTCGAGCATCAGCGGGATGTCGGGTCCGACCGCCTCGCGCACCGCGGCGCAGGCTTTTACGTCCATCCGGGGGTCGGGCGCGAATGACACCGGCTTCATCCAGGTGTGCAGCTTGATCGCCTTGTAGCCGCGGCTGAGCAGCCATTCGGCGTAGTGTGCATAGTCCTCGGGCGTGGCGAGCCCGCCTTTCATTTCGTCGCCGCACATGGTGCTGCCATAGGCCGGCACCCTGTCGCGATAGGCGCCGATCAGCTTGTAGACCGGCAGTCCGAGCTTGCGGCCGGCCAGGTCCCATAGCGCCATCTCGACAATGGCGAGCGTCCGGTCACTAAGCTGGCCGGTGCTGCCGCGCTGCCAGTGAGCGAGCTCCTGCCAGAGGCGCTCCCGGTCGAACGGGTCGTGGCCCACCAGAACGTGACGGACGAAGCCATTGATCAGGTGCGGGCGCACGACCTCGACCGGGCTGAGGCAATGCCCCTGGGTGCCGTCATCGGTGGTGATGGTGAGCAGCGCCTGGCGCGCCTCGTGCGGATCGCCCGGATGGCTGTGCCCATCGCTGTCGCGCACCTGCCGCGAGATATGGCGAAAGACGCGCACGCTGATGTCGACGATCTTCATACTTGGCCCTCCCGCGACCGTTGCTGGTGGTCATATGCCGCGATGACAGGTGCGGCAACCGGCGCCCCACTTGGGCCTCCGGCGCAGGCCGCGGTTCCCTGATCCAACGGTGACTGATATGGCGTACCGCACAAGTCCGTCGGCACAGGCGGGCACGAGGAGAGACGATGCCAGGCATAAGGATCAGCCGTCGCGACGCGCTCCGCCTGACGCTTGCGGTGGGCGCCGCCACCGCCGCGCCAAACCCGGGCCACGCCGCGCCGCCGGCGTGGCAGGAGGCGCCGGGGCTCGCGCAGGCGTCAAAGCAGGGCAAGCTGCCGGACGTGGGACAGCGCCTGCCGGCCCACCCCGAGGTCGTGCAGCCCACCGCCGGGGCCGGGCGGTACGGCGGGGTCATGCGTACTGCCGTGCGCGGCGATGCCGACCACAACGCGATCCTGCGCATTATCGGCAATATGGGCCTGACCCGCTGGTCTTCGGACTTCGCCAGGCCGGTCCCCAATGTGGCCGAAAGCTGGGCCACCAACGCCGACGCCTCGGTTTACACCTTCAGGCTGCGGCAGGGGATGCGGTGGTCCGACGGACATCCCTTCACCGCCGATGACATCATCTTCTTCACCGACGATCTGTTGCCGAATACCGAGTTCTACGCGGCGCCGCCGCCGCAATACGTCATCGACGGCAAGCTGATGAAGGGCGAGAAGGTCGACGATACCACGGTGCGACTGATCTTTGCTGGACCGTACCTTACTTTCCCGGAACGGCTTGCCGGTCCGCTTGGCCAGCACCCGGTGCTGTATGCGAAGCATTACTGCAGCCAGTACGTGCCGAAATACAATCCCGACATCGGCAAGCTGCTCGCCGCCACCAGCCAGCCGAACTGGTCGGCGCTGTTCCGCCAGCATTGCGGCGATATCGAGACGCCGGCGCGCTGGGCCAACCCGGCGCGTCCTGTGCTCGATCCCTGGGTCATCGCGTCGCCGTATACCGGCGGCGCGACCGAGGTCGTGGCAGAGCGCAATCCGTATTTCTGGCAGGTCGATCCGGTCGGGCAACAGCTTCCCTACCTGGACGCCGTCAACTTCAAGGTGATTTCCGACATTCAGTCGATCGTGCTCGCCGCGGTCGGCGGCCAGATGGATCTCGAGGTGCGGCACGTCGCGTTGATCAACAACAAGCCGGTGTTGGCCCAGCACGCAAAATCCGGGCATTACGGCCTGATTGAGCTGGACACGACCGATACCTCGTCGGCGGCCCTGTTCCTCAATCAGACCGATAAGAACCCACGGTTGCGTGGGCTGCTGACCAACCACGCGTTCCGCCAGGCGCTGTCGCAGGGGATCGATCGTGACGAGATCAACCAGATTGTCTTCCTCGGCCAAAGCGA
>DASRQX010000385.1:0-9743 GCA_035696165.1 Acetobacteraceae bacterium
CCGGGGGCGACAAAGGGCAATACCCTTAAGGCGGCGCGGATCAAACTCTGTGGCGGGGACAGCAAAACCACCGCAGACACTTTCGACATCTAAGCGATCACGGCCGCAGAGTGCCGTGCTTTGGTCCGTGCCGCCAACCCCTACGTCCAGGCACCCGCAGGACCATTTTCACCCATCGCGGTGCGGCCGCCCGCCGACCGCTGGCTTACTTCGTGGTGAACATTGCTTTCTTGCAGACGATGCGGTCTGTGCACGACGTCGTGGCGGGCCGACAAACCTCACGCCGGTGGCAGGTCGACCGTGAAGACCTCGCCGCCGTAACCGGCTTCCGCCGGGATGCGCATCTGGCGGATGTTGCCCTCGCCGCGCGCCACCAGTTCCGGTGTCACGGTCACAACTTTCGTGTGTGCGGCGGCTTCCAGCGCCTCCGCCACGGTCATGTAACGATCCAGCCGCCTCAGGTTCATCAGCGTGGCGAAGACCAGCTTGAAGCGGCCGGCCTCGCTGCCGGTCACCACGTCACGCGGGGCGATCCACATCGATTCGACTGATTCCGTGCCGTCATGCGCGGCGAGCTGGTCGACGGGCGCCGCCAATGCGAAGAAATGCGTGTCGAAACGCCGCGGGTTGTGGACCGGCGTGATCCAGCGCGCGAAGTGCACCAGAAGATCGGCGGCAAGCACCAGCCCCGCATCGGTCAGCATTTGCGCGAACCCATGGGCACCTGCTGAAACGTTGCGCAACCGTTCGGCAGACACCAGCGCTGCCTCGCCGCGCGGACGGGCGAGCAGCACGCCGCTTTCCTCGAAGGTCTCGCGGATCGCCGCCGCGCGCAGCGCACCGCCCGGGCGGTCCAGCCCGGCCGTGGCCGGTGACAACGCGGCATCCGCGGCCAGCGCGTGATCCTCGGGGTCAACGCGCCCACCCGGAAACACCAGCGCGCCGGAGGCGAATTTGAGGTCCCGGTGCCGCACCTGCATGAACACCTCTATCCCGTTGGCGCCGTCGCGCAGCAGTAGCACGGTGGCGGCGGGACGCGGCGTGGCAACTTCGTTCATGCGATCAGGTTCCGCCGTTCAGGGCACCGCGAGGTTACCCCAGTTGGTCACGCGCGCAATGCGCAGCGCGATCACCGGCAGGGCTTCGATCGGCATGGCGTGATACTGGCTGTAGCGCACGCGCAGTAGCGCCTGGGCGCGGTCGTGCTCGGCGCCGGTGTCGAGGATCTCTGCCGTGCCGCGCAGCATCACCCAGCCGAGTTGCGACCAGTCCTCGTCGTAGCGGTCGGTGATGAATGTGGCTTGCGGGTTTGCGATGATGTTGCGTAAGCGTTTCAGCCGCGCGGCGCTGCCCTTCGGCTTGGCATCGATGGTGATGTACAGCGTGGTGTCCGTGCAGGCGAAACATACCGGCACCACGTGCGGTTCGGCACGCGCGTCCGCGGTGGCGAGATGCCCGATCCTGTTCGATTCCAGGAACGCGCGCGCCGCCGCGGGGATCATGACCGAGAGCGGCAGCGCAAGCGCCGTCCTGCCGTGTCGGGCCGGTGCGTGCCGGTATCCACGATTTCGGCTGTGCTGCGAAGGAAAGTCATGGATGCCGGCATGCGCCGGCATGACGGGTTGTGGCCCACTTTCATACCGGATTCGGTATAAAACCGGTCCGAGATCATGCCGACTTGAGCGGGATGGCGCGCTGTTGGCGCACGTCGGTTCGGCCGGCTGACAGAATGTAGCCCACATCCGATCCACCCGTCAGGTAGCGGACCCCAAGCTGAATCAGCCAGGTCTGGAATGCCAGGTCCTCGCGCACGCCACCGACACCCATCGCCTTGCCGTGCTTCTTCGCTGCCGCTGCCGTGGCCTCGAAGGCCGCTCGCATGCGCTCGTGCTGGTACTCGCCGGGGATGCCCATCTCGGTGGACAGGTCGGTGGAGCCGATATGTACCACGTCGATCCCGTCCACCGCGGCGATGGCACCGACATTGGCGATCGCCTCGGGCGTTTCCAGCATCGCGATCAGCAAGGTATGCTCGTTGAGCAACCTGTTGATCTCGGGCTGCTTCAGCGCCGCGTAGCCCAGCGCTGGCACCGTGCCTGCTGCGGAACGATGCCCGATCGGCGCAAAGCGGCAGGCTTCCACCACTGCGCGTGCCTCGGCCGCACTCTGGATGTGCGGCACCATGACGCCCTGCGCGCCGCAATCCAGGATCCGCGTCGCATCATGGGGATCATGCGAGGTGACGCGCGCGATCGGCGTGACTCCCAGGCCCAGCGCCGCGACACAAATCGCCGCCGCCGTTTCCAGCGATGTTGGATTGTGCTCCAGGTCGATATAGATCGCGTCGAAGCCGCACGCCGCGGCAATCATCGCGATGTTGGGCGTGCGCAACTGGTTGACCCCCAGGCACAGCACCAATTCGTCGTTCGCCAGCTTTCGCCTGGCCAAATTCGATCCGATCGTGGTCGGCATTGCCGTCCTCCCGCCTATGGACATCTCACCCACGTGTTCCCTGGACACGTTAGCGGAGCACCGCCCGAGCACGAAGGCCCAACTGCACGAAACCGTCGCAAGTATGTGCGAAAGTCCGAAGTGCATGACGCGGACCTCGCGCCGGCGTCCGGGCGCTGGCACCATCAGCGCCGAGCGAAGCTGCGCCCGCGGCGGATGGTAAGGGCTCGACGCAGGATAACCGAATCGTCTCGCCGTGTGCACGATTGTCGCTTCCGTCATGCCGGTGCATGGCGGGATCCATGACTTTGCTGGCCGCACGAAGGCAAGTCGTGGATGCCGGCATGCGCCGGCATGACGTTGTGAGCGCGAGCCATGTGCTACTTGAAGCGGTTATCTCGCATCGGGCCGTAACGCGACAGGCATTTCGCGCCCCCGACATGAACAAAGCGGGATCAGCACGATTGGGTGCGACGGATATATTGCTTTATCGTATCCAATGGCAAGTGTAGTGGTTTTGTTAACCGTGCCATGATACGCCGGCTGAATGCGACTACCAGCCCTTTTGCTTGGATTGCTGCTCGCGCTGCCCGCTGCCGCGGCTCCACCGAATAGAGAGTTTTGCGGGCAAATGCTGATGCCCGCGGTGCAGTTGCGCGAACTCTCCCGCGGTTTCAGCCAACACCACTCCGGCGTCGACCTGATGGCCGCGTATGGCACGCCGATCCGCGCCGCCGCGGGCGGAACGGTGGTCTATGCCGGATGGTATTACGCCTATGGCAACATCGTCGACATTCAGCACGCCGACGCGGTGCTGACTCGCTACGCCCATATGTCGGCGTTCGCCCCCGGCATCGCGCACGGCGCGCCGGTCAGCGCCGGACAGATCATCGGCCAGGTCGGCGCCACCGGCAATGCGCATGGCGCTCATGTGCATTTCGAGGTGCGGATCGACGGTCACGCGGTCGACCCGAAACCATATCTCGGCCTGGCGGCATGCCCGGCGATGCCGCTGCGGGACCCGGTGGAAGAGGCGCGCACGCCCGAGCCCACTCAATTTGGCCCAGCTCAATTTGGCCCGGCCGTCGCCAGTCCGGCGGTCACCCGCCGGGACCAGTAGCCGGACTCGTGCCGGGGCCGCTTTCGCAACTGCGAGATCGGCGCTAGCGTGGCCCGCAAGGCGCAACAACGCGTCGCTACAGGAGAGCCAGACATGGACAGTCCAAGCCGGGACGACATCGTCATAGTCGCCGCCATGCGCACCCCCGTCGGCAGCTTCAACGGCGCCTTCGCGTCAGTGCCCGCGCATGTGCTGGGAACCACCGCGGTGCAGGCCGCAATCGCCGGCGCCGGGATCGACCCGGCAGACATCGATGAGGTCATCCTCGGCCAGGTCCTGACCGCCGGCGAGGGCCAGAACCCCGCCCGCCAGGCCGCCCGCGCCGCCGGTATCCCCGACAAGGCAACTGCCTTCGGCATCAACCAGGTCTGCGGCTCCGGGCTGCGCGCCGTGGCCCTCGGCGCCCAGCAAATCCGCACCGGTGAAAGCACCATCGTGGTCGCCGGCGGCATGGAGAGCATGAGCACCTCGCAGCACTCCGCCTATCTGCGCGCCGGCACCAAGATGGGCGGCGTCGAATTCATCGACACCATGCTGAAGGACGGGCTGTGGGATGCGTTCCACGGCTACCACATGGGCACCACGGCGGAGAACGTCGCAACCAAATACCAGATCACGCGCGAGCAGCAGGACGCTTTCGCGCTGGCCAGTCAGCAGAAGGCCAGCGCGGCCCAGAAGGCCGGGCGTTTCAAGGACGAGATCACCGCGGTCACCATCAAGGGCCGCAAGGGCGACGTGGTGGTGAGCGACGACGAATACATCCGCCACGATTCCAGCGCCGAGACGATGGCCAAGCTGCGCCCGGCATTCAGCAAGGATGGCACAGTGACCGCCGGCAATGCCTCGGGCATCAACGACGGCGGTGCCGCGCTGGTGCTGATGACCGCGGCCGAAGCCGCCAGGCGCGGCCTGACCCCACTGGCGCGCATCGCGTCCTTCGCCACCGCCGGCGTCGATCCGGCGGTGATGGGCACCGGGCCGATCCCGTCCACCCGCAAGGCGCTGGCTCGCGCCGGCTGGAAGCCGGACGACCTGGACCTGGTCGAGGCCAACGAGGCGTTCGCCGCCCAGGCGATCGCGGTGAACAAGGATCTTGGCTGGGATACCGGCAAGGTGAACGTCAACGGCGGCGCGATCGCCATCGGCCATCCGATCGGCGCCTCCGGCGCGCGCGTGCTGATCACGCTGCTGCACGAGATGCGGAAGCGCGATGCAAAGAAGGGCCTCGCCACGCTGTGCATCGGCGGCGGCATGGGTGTGGCGATGTGCCTCGAGCGCTGACGCGTCGAACGCCGATCGGCGCCTGACTCAATCCGCGATGGGCCGCGCCGGGACAGTCCCGGCGCGGCCCATCGCATTTTTGGGGTCTGCCCCGGCCGTGCGGTGGCGTGCTAGAATGCCGGAAAGGCGGCAAGCATAGGGAGGATCCAGAATGGCCCGTGTTGCATTGGTGACGGGTGGAACCCGAGGCATTGGCGCGGCGATCAGCATGGCGCTGAAGGCCCAGGGCCGAGCTGTGATCGCGGCGTATGCCGGCAACGATCCCGCGGCGGAGGCGTTCCGCGCCGAGACCGGCATCCAGGTGATGAAGTTCGACGTGGGCGATTTCGCCGCCTGCCAGAAGGCGGTCGAGCAGATCACCGCCGAGGTCGGCCCGATCGAGATCCTGGTGAACAATGCCGGCATCACCCGTGACGGCACCCTGGCGCGCATGTCGCGCGACATGTGGGACGCGGTGATGGATACCAACCTCGGCGCGTGCTTCAACCTGAGCAAGCTGACATTCGATGCGATGCGTGCCGCCAAGTTCGGCCGGATCGTCAATATCGGCAGCATCAACGGCCAGGCCGGGCAATATGGCCAGGTCAACTACGCAGCCGCCAAGTCGGGCATCCACGGCTTCACCAAGGCGCTGGCGCAGGAGGGTGCCCGTTTCGGCATCACGGTGAACGCGATCGCGCCAGGCTATATCGATACCGATATGGTCCGCGCGGTGCCGGCCGACGTGCTGCAGAAGATCGTCGCGCGGATCCCGGTGGGGCGGTTGGGCCACGCGGAAGAGATCGCACGCGGGGTCGTGTTCCTGACTGCCGAGGACGCCGGCTTCGTCACCGGCTCCACCCTGTCGATCAACGGCGGCCAGCACATGTATTAGGGGACGCCCAGCAACTACCGAAGCGCAGGGTTCCAACATCAGGGCCGGGTCCATCCGGGTGTCCTGCGCCGTAGGGTGGGTAAGCTCTTACGCCACCCACCTCTTTTTATCCCACATCACCAGCGTGGTGCCGACAGCGGTGGGTGGCGGAAGAGCTTACCCACCCTACAATTGAAGCGGTAATTGTTGCGCGGCGCGTTACCTGGACTATATGCATTTTTGGAAAATATTCCATTATATCAATAGGTTAGCCAAGATTAGCTATTTCTCGTAACCTATTGATTCTGTTGACATTTTCCGAAGAATGCGTAAAGTCCAGCTTAGGCTGGCGTCGGCGCTGCCGCCGGGCGTAACGGATCGAAGTCGGCGAACGCAACCTCGGTCTCACGGCCGAGAGCCGCACGGGCCAACAGCGCTCCGCAATACGGCCCCATGGTAAGGCCGCTCGCACCTAGGCCGTTGCCGATCAGCAAGTTGTCGATACCCCGCAACGGACCGAGCATCGGACGATTGTCGCTTGCGAGCGGGCGGAAGCCGATGCGTATTTCGTGCAACGTCCAGCCGGCAAGCCCGGGCGCGACGGCGAGACCCGCATTCAGCACCTCGGCCACACCGCCCGCGGTGGGACGGTAGTCGAAGCCGGAACCGAGTTCGCGCGTCGCGCCGATGACGACGCGGCAATCGTCGAAGGCCAGCAGGTAGTGACTGCTCAATGGTTGCAGCGTCGGCCAGTGCGTCGTGTCGGTGCCGGGCAGGCGCAGATGGATGATCTGGCCGCGCTGCGGTGCCACGGCGAGCTGGATACCTGCCGGCGCGAGCAGTGCCGAAGCCCAGGCCCCTGCGGCGACCACGACGGCATCGGCCTCGATGACCTGGCCATCGACACGCACGCCGGCCGCGCGACTGCCGCGCAGGATGAGTTCGGCTGAGCCCTCGATGACCTGTGCACCGCGCGTTGCGGCGGCTCGGCTCATTGCGGCGGCGAGCAGTCGGCCGTTGACGCGGGCGCCGCCGGATACGTGCAGTGCGGGAAGGTCCTTGCGCAGCGGCGGGAACAAGGCCTGCGCCTGACTGGGCGAAAGTCGCTCGATGCGCCCGGCCTCCGGTGCGTCGACGGCGCGAGCACGCACGCGCCGCTCGGCGGCATTGAGTTCGGCCGGGTCGTCGGGGACGAACAGCGCGCCGACCTGGCGATAGCCCAGGTCCTGCTCGCCGTCCTCGGCAAGCGCCGCCACGAGGTGCGGATAATAACGCGCGCCGCCGGCGAGCAGAGTGTAGGCCGACGGGTCCTCGATCCGCGTGCCCCACGGGCAGACAATGCCTGCGCCGGCAGACGTGGCACGGCCCTCGTCGGCGCGGTCGACCAGGGTCACCGCGGCACCATCGCGCGCGAGATGATAGGCGGTACTGGCGCCGAGCACGCCGGCACCGACCACGATAGCTTTCATGGAACGATCTTCATCGGCTCAGAACTGCACCGTATCCGGCACGTCGGACGGCTTGATGTCGAAGAACGCGAGGCTCGACATCACCCATGCGCGAATCTGCCCGACCTGCTGGTTGTATTCACCCCAGGCGTTGAGGAACTGCACCCAGCGATCGCTGGCCTCGTAGCGTACACCGAAATAAACACCGAGCCTGACCGGCGGCTGTGGCGTGAGGATGCTGCCGACTTGCGGATTGCGCTTCACCGCGAGGATCGCCGAGAGCGGCGAGGTGATCAACAGATCGGCATGCCCTGACGTCACCTCCATGCTTGAGGCGTTGCGGTCGGCGACCAAGGCCAACTGCGCCTCCGGCGCAAAGTGCCGGGCGATCGTCTCGCTGATTGATCCACGGTCGACGGCGATGCGCACCGATGGCTTGTTGATGTCGCCCCAGGTCGTCGCCACCACGCCCTTGCGCAGCACGGCGACCAGCTGGGTGAAGTAGATTGGGCGAGTGAAGTTGATAACCATCGAGCGTTTCGGCGTTGCCTGCAGCGCGAGTGCGAGATCGATCTTGCCTGCCTGCAGGTCGAGCACGGAATTGCCGTAGGTCGTCTCCAGCAGCTCCAGTTTGCAGTCAAGCGTGGCGGCGATGTCGCGGACGAAAGAGAGCTGGCTGCCGCTCCATTCTCCGGTCGCCATGTCCTTGTGGAAGCCCGGTTCCTCGCCGGCAATGACGCCGGTACGGATCGTCCTTGTCCGCATGATCCGGTCCCATGTGCTCTCAGCGTCACTTGGGGGCGGGCTATCTGCCGCGGCGGGTGATACCGCGGCAGCCGTCGCCAGAAGGCCGAGGCCGGCGCTGAAAATGCGTCGATTTACTGTCATGAATGCCCGAGGTGTTTGAATGCGGGTTGCATTGAAGCCAGGACAATGTCGTGTCGCAATCAGGCGGCGGCGCGGAACGTCCTCGGGATGCCGGCCTTCGGCACCTGGCCGTGCATCGGCTCGGCTGGCAGGCCCGCGTGCAGCACCGCGCGCGCCTCGAGCAGTTTCGGCAGATCGATCCCGGTATGGAAACCCATGCTCTCGAGCATGAACACCAGGTCTTCGGTAACGACGTTGCCCGAGGCGCCGGGTGCATAGGGGCAGCCGCCGAGACCTGCCAGACAGGCGTCGAACGCGCGGATGCCTTCCTCCAGCCCCGCCAGCGCGTTGGCGATGCCGAGGCCGCAGGTGTCGTGCAGATGCAGCCCGTAGAGCTTGTCGCCGACCGCGTCGCGCGTCGCCCGTACCACTTGCTTGATCTGCGCCGGGTGCCCGTAGCCGACGGTGTCGGCCAGCATGATCTCGTCCACGCCCGCGTCGGCCAATCCCTTGGCCAGCGCTACGACCTTTGCCGTCGGCACCACGCCGTCGATCGAGCATCCAAATGCGGTTGAACATCCCACCACCACGGGCACTTTCCGCGGCTGCCCGCCCAGCCAGGCCATGATCTCGCGCATCATTTCGATCGATTGCGCCGGCATGCGATTGAGGTTCGCCATGCTGTGGCCTTCGCTGACCGACACCGGGATGCTGATCTTGTGCACCCCGGCGTGGTAGGCGTTCTGCACGCCGCGCAGGTTCGGTGCCAGCGCCTGGACTGTCAGGGTGGGGATCGTGGCCAGGACCTGCGCGACGACCTCCGGCGTATCGGATAGTTGCGGAATGACCCGGGCGGGCACGAAACTGCCGACTTCGATCTCCTTTACCCCGGCCGCCGCGATGGATTGGATCCAGCGAACTTTTGCCTCGGTGGTCATGCGCGTCTTGGCGATCTGCAAGCCGTCGCGTGGGCCGACCTCGCAGATGGAAATGAATGTGTTCATGGGGCGGGTACCTCGCAGGTCAGAATGCTGCCGGTTTCGGATTCCGTCATCACAAGCGTGCGGCCGTCGGGGGCGAGCGCGCAGTTGGTGACCATCCGGCCGGCGCAGGAGGCGATGCGATAGCGCGGGAGGCCATGCGCGTCGATCACCCAGACGCAGCCGTGGCCGGGATTGCTGACGTAGAGGCGGTCGGCGGTGTCCATCGCGAGGCCGTCGGGGCCGGAGGTGCCGGCGGGAACGCGGGCGAAGCACTGCGCTTTTGCCACCACCGCGTCGTTGCGCAACAGGAACCGCCAGACTTCGCAGGAGCGGGTCATCGCGACGTAGACGTGGGTCTGCGCGGTGTTCAGCACGATGCCGTTCGGGCTGGGGCCGGTGGTGAGCAGCTTGTCTAGGCGTCCGTCGGGGTGCAGGCGCCAGACGCGGCCAGTAGGGTCCTGCAAGCCGGTCTGGCCCTGGTCGGTGAACAGGATTGAGCCGTCTTGGTGCAGGGTAAGGTCGTTGAGGCCTTTGAAGCTCTCGCTCATGACTGTTTGCAGGAGCGGTGTGGTGGCGCCGGAGGCGGGGTCGATGCGGATGAGGCCGCGGCGGTAGTCGGCGGCGAGCAGAGTGCCGTCGGGCAGGATTTTCAGGCCGTTGGGCCAGCCGTCGTATTCGGCGAGTTGAGTCCAGGTGGTGTCCTCGATGCGGAAGATGCGGCCGTGCGGGATGTCGACCAC
>DASRQX010000386.1:0-7402 GCA_035696165.1 Acetobacteraceae bacterium
GCATCATGCCAAGGCGCAGCCCGTTCATGATCCGGCTCAGCGAGCAAGAGCGAGCCGAACTGGTGGCTCGCTGCAAAGAGTATACGTCACCGCATCGCGACGTCGTGAGAGCGAAGATCGTGCTCCTGGCGAGCCAGGGGCTTGGCAACGACCGCATAGCGGCTCAGCTCCGCATGCCACGCCAGATCGCCAGCAAGTGGCGCCAGCGGTTCTACACCCATCGGCTCCCCGGCCTCGACGACCGGCCGCGTGGCGGGCGTCCAGCCCGCTTTTCCCCCCAGTGTCATGGTTGCGATCAAGGCGCTGGCTTGTGAGCTACCATTATGTCGTGGTCTGCCCTTGGCTCGTTGGTCCGTGGCCGACTTGCGCCAGGAGGCGGTGGCCAGCGGCATTGTTGCCCGGATCAGCGGCACCACGCTCTGGCGCTGGCTTGGCCAGGACGCATGACGCCCCTGGCGCCATCGTAGTTGGATCTTCCCACGTGACCGGCACGTCGCCCGCAGGGCCGGCCAGGTCATCGATCTGTACCAGTGTCGCTGGAAAGGTGCAGCGCTGGGGCCGCGCGGTTACGTGCTCTGCATCGACGAGAAGACCAGCATTCAGGCACGGCGGCGCAAACATCGGTCGTTGCCCCCAGCACCAGGTCGGCCGATCTACGTTGAGCATGAATACGTGCGTGCTGGCGCCTTGGCCTACCTCGCCGCGTGGGACATACATCGAGCTAGGCTGTTCGGCCGCTGGGAGCACAAGAACAGCATAGCGGCGTTTCACCGCCTCGTCGGCCAGGTCATGGGCTACGAACCTTATCGGTCAGCGCGCCGGGTGTTCCTGATTGCCGACAATGGCCCTTGCCACCGTGGTCGACGCGCCGCCGATCGCCTTCGAACCAGATGGTCCAACATCGTTCTGGTTCATACGCCGATTCATGCCAGTTGGCTCAACCAGGTCGAGGTGTACTTCTCGGTCATTCAGCGCAAGTTGCTCACCCCGAGTGATTTCGAGAGCTTGGCCGACCTGAAGCGCAACGTGATGGCCTTCCAGGCCCGCTATCAACCGGCCGGCAAACCCTTCAAGCGGACCTTCACACGCCGCGATCTGCACGCACTCCTCACCAAACTCAAAAAGTGGCGCGTTCATGCCAGAAGGTTCCGGACTCGCAATACGTCACCGTGATTGCGAATCGCGGTACTTAGGGCTCGACGCAGGATAACCGAATCGTCTCACCATGCGCACGATGGTCGCTTCCGTCATGCCGGCATGCGCCCGCATGACGCTGTGCGCGCCGGCATGACGCTGTGCGCGCAAGCCGTGCGCTACTTGAAGCGGTTATCTCGCCTCGGGCCCTTAGCTGGCGGTCTGCAAAGGTGCCGCAATGGATCAAAACGACCCAGCCTGCCCCGACGACACCATCATCGAACGGCGCGAAATCCGCTTCAGCGCTGGCGCGCTGCGGGGCGTGATCGGCGGGTTGCTAGACGTGGTGGCGCCGTTCGGACGGCCGCCGGTGCTGCCCGTGCGGATCACGCTGATGCCGGCGGAGAACCAGGTCGACGTTTTCTACGGCGAGGGAGAAACGGCGCGGCCGCTACCACTGCGGACCGCGGCGCTGGGCGCGCTGCTGATCGCCTACTGCATGCGCGTGCGCATCCCGATGCGCCGGGTTGCCCGCAAGGAGGTCCGCATCGGGGCCGCTTACGTCGCCCTTGTGCTCCACGTCGAATACCCCCAGGCTCTCGAGCCGAAGGTCATCGAAACGCCCGTTGTTCAGCGCGGGTCAGCGATGCTGTGGCGTTTGAGCCTGGCCGCCGCGCTGGGTGGTCATGTCCGCCCGGTTTGCTAGGACCGCACGCTGACGGATCACCTGGCATGCTGTCGGCTTACGATCGTCTGGGGAACAATCGCTACCGCGAGCGCACCGGCCTCCACCTGGAGGACTTCGCGCCCGGCCAGCGCTTTCGCCATCGCCCCGGCGTCACGCTCAGCCAGCAGGACAACGCCGACGAGGCGCTGGAAACGCTGAACGCCGCGATGCTGCACTATGACGAGCACTACGCGTCGGCCACCGCCTGGGGACGCCCGCTGATGGTCAGCACGCTGGTGTTGCAGCGGATCATCGGCATGGCGGCCAAGACCTACGGCCATCGCCGCGCCATCCTGGGCTTCCCGGAGATCGCGCTGACCGCGCCGGTGTTCGGCGGCGACACGCTGTATGCCGAGAGCGAGGTGCTGGACTGCGTGCCCGGGCCTGACGCGGACAGCGGCATCGTCACCGCCCGGCTGCGCGCCGTGAAACCGGACGGCAGCGAAATCGGGCGTTTCACCTGCCGGTTCGCGATCCTTCGTCGCGTCGCCGGATCGGATCCGGCGGCCGATCAGCCCCGGTTCGCCGCTTATCACAAGGCGGAGGATGGCGCGCTGGTCGAGCAGACTGGATTGTATTTCGAGGACCTGCATCCGGACGAGAGCTTCGTGCACGCGCCGCGCCGCGGCTTTGCGCCATCGGCCACCCTGGCGCATGCCACGCGCGCGCTGGAACTGGCGCCGCAATACCACGATCTGGATTGGGCGGCGCGGCATAATGCCGGCAGGCTTTTCGTCAGCGAAACCTTCGTCATCGCCCAGGCGACCGCCGCCACGACACGCACGTTCGGGCGTGTTGTCGCGAACCTTGGCTGGTACGACATCGAGCTGCCGCAACCAGTCCATGCCGGCGATACGATCGAAACGGAATCGACGATCCTGGAAACCCGTGCGTCGCGCTCGCGCCCCAGTGAGGGCATCGCCTCTGTCGCGACTCGCGCGCGCACTCAATCGGGCGATACTGTGCTGACCTACCGGCGCAATCTGCTGGTCTATCGGCGTGGCGCCGACAGCCCGTACGCGCGCGCCGGGTATTGATCCGAGACATTTCCCGATCGCCTCGATATACTGTCGGCATACCGTCGGCGCGCGGGTGAGAATCCATCGTCCCGCAAGTGCCGCCGACGCGATGCGCGTGCTGGCACGGCAGGGGGGCGACGCGTGGTGTCGACAACATGACTCCGTACCCCGGTTCATGGCATTTTGGATCCTGGCGACCGGCGCTCGTGCTGGCGAGCTTGCTCACCCTTGCAGGCTGCAAAAAGGAAAACGTCTACATGCCGCCGCCGCCGCCCGAAGTCGGTGTGGCCAGGCCGCTGCAGCAGGCCGTTACCCCCTATCTTGAGCTGACGGGCAACACCGTCGCGTTCAACCAGGTCGACCGGGTGGCGCGGGTCGAAGGGTTTCTGCAGGAGATCGACTACAAGGACGGCGCGGTGGCCAAGGTCGGCGACACGCTGTTCGTGGTCGAGCCAGCGCCGTACCAGTCCAAATTGCAGCAGGCACAGGCATCGTTGGCCGCGGCGCAGGCCGAGTTGGTCCAGTCCGAGGCGGAATTCACCCGCCAGCAGACGCTGCTGCGCCAGAACGTCTCCGCACAGAACACCTATGACATCGCATTGGCCAAGCGCGACTCTGACCGCGCCAATGTATCGAACCAACAGGCCGCGGTCACCATCGCGGCGATCAATTACGGTTACACCCGCGTCAATGCGCCGCTCGACGGGGTGGTGAGCAACCACCTGGTGTCAGTCGGCGAACTGGTGGGCGTGAGCGGACCCACGAAACTCGCCAGCATCGTGCAACTCGATCCGATCTACGTGACCTTCAATGTCAGCGAGCAGGACGTGCTGCACATCAAGAGCGCGATGCGCGAGCGCGGGCTGACAACCGTCGACCTGCCCAAGATCCCGGCCGAAGTCGGGCTGATGACCGAGACCGGCTATCCGCATGTTGGTGCGATGAATTACACCTCACCGACGCTCGATCCCGCCACCGGCACGCTGTTCGCTCGCGCGCTGTTGCAAAACCCTGATCGCGCGCTGCTGCCCGGTATGTTCGTGCGCGTGCGCATTCCGCTGGCGTTGGGCAAGACCCAGTCGCTGCTGGTGCCCGACCAGGTGCTGGGCACCAACCAGGCCGGCCGCTACGTGCTGGTGCTAGGCAAGGACAACATGATCGAGCAGCGCGGCGTGACCGTCGGAGCACAGGTGGGCATGCTGCGGGTGGTCGAAACCGGCCTGAAGCCCGAGGATCAGGTGGTGGTCTCCGGCCTGCAACGCGCGATCTCCGGCGACAAGGTCACGCCGAAGGAAGCGACGATCACCGCCGACAAGTCGTGACGGCTGGCGCGCCATGATCTCCAAATTCTTCATCGAGCGGCCAGTCCTGGCGAATGTGCTGGCGATCGTCATCGTGCTGATCGGCGCGGTCGCGCTGTATGCCCTGCCGGTGGCCCAGTACCCCAACGTGGTGCCACCGACCATCTCGGTCACCACGCGCTATCCGGGCGCCAGCGCCGAGACCGTGATGAATACCGTTGCGCTGCCGATCGAGCAGCAAGTGAACGGCGTGGAGCACATGCTCTATATGCAGTCCACCAGCGCCAGTGACGGCAGCTATGCCTTGACGGTCACGTTCAATATCGGCACCGATTTGAATTTCGCCCAGGTCCTGGTGCAGAACCGGGTGGCCAGTGCGACGGCGCAGTTGCCGCAATCGGTGCAGGCGCAGGGTGTGACGGTTCAGCAGAAATCCACTGCGATACTGCAGATCATCACCCTGACATCGCCCGATCGCAAATACGACAGCCTGTATCTGAGCAATTACGCCACTATCAACCTGGTGAACGAGCTGGCACGACTGCCCGGCGTGGGCAACGTGAATGTGTTCGGCGTCGGCCAGTATGCCATGCGCATCTGGCTCGATCCGCAGAAACTTTATGCCCTCGGGCTGACACCGTCCGATGTGACCAAGGTGATCCAGCAGCAGAACCAACAGGTCACCGGCGGCCAGGTCGGCATGCCGCCCGCGCCGGCCGACCAGGATTTCCAGTTCACCGTGAACGTCGAAGGCCGCCTGACGGACCCGGCTGAGTTCGCCAATATCATCGTCAAGGCCGCCACCTCCAACGGCGGCCAGATCGTCCGGGTGAAGGACATCGGCCGCGTCGAGCTGGGTGCCCAGACCTATTCGCAGGTCTTCCAACTCAACGGCAACCCGGCCGCCGGCATCGCCATCTACCAGTCGCCCGACGCGAACGCGCTGGATGTCGCCAGCCGGGTGCGCGCCAAGATGGACGAGTTGTCCAAGGCGTTCCCACAGGGTGTGACCTACGCCATCCCGTTCGATACTACCGGCTTCGTGAAGACTTCGATCCAGGAGGTCTACAAGACGCTGATCGAGGCCGGGGTGCTGGTGCTGATTGTCATCCTGGTGTTCCTGCAGGACTGGCGCGCCATGCTGGTGCCGGCCACCACGGTGCCGGTCACGATCATCGGCGCGTTCGCCGCGATGGCGGCACTAGGGTTCACGGTCAACCTGTCCACATTGTTCGCCATCATCCTGGCGATCGGCATCGTCGTCGACGATGCCATCGTCATCGTCGAAGGCTCGGCCCGCTACATCGAAATGGGCATGAGCGGGCACGACGCCGCGATCAAGGCGATGAGCGAACTGTTCGGCCCGATCATCGGCATCACGCTGGTGCTGATGTCGGTGTTCATCCCCGCGGCCTTCCTGCCCGGCCTGACCGGGCAGATGTACGCGCAGTTTGCCCTGGTTATCGCCGCCACGGCGATTATCAGCGCGGTGAATGCGGCGACGTTGAAACCGACGCAATGCGCCATGTGGCTGCGCCGCCCGGTGCCGCCGGAGCGGCGCAACCGATTCTATCGTGGCTTCAACCATGTCTATGACAAGCTGGAAAATGCCTATGCAAGCCTGATCGGGCGCATGGCGCGGCACAGCCTGCTGATGGTGATCGTTGCGCTGGCCGTGGCCATCGGCAGCGGCTGGGGCATCGCGCGACTGCCCACGGCGTTCATCCCAACCGAAGACCAGGGCTACGTGATCATCGGTGTCCAGCTTCCAGATGCCGCGTCGCTGGAACGCACTCAGGCCGCGCTGAACAAGGTCGGGCAGATCGCGCTGAAAACGCCAGGCGTCGAAAATGCCATTCAGATCTCCGGCATATCGGTGCTGGACAACAGCGCTCCGCTGGCCAATGCCGGTGCGGTCTATGTGATCCTCAAGGACTGGAGCGTGCGCGGCAAGGGGAACGGCGAAGACCTGCGCTCAATCTACGTCAATCTGTCGCGCGAGTTGGACAAGCTGCCCGACGCGGTCGCCTTCGTACTGGTGCCGCCGCCGATCCAGGGCATCGGCAACGCCTCGGGCTTCACCATGCAGGTGGAATCGCGCGACGGCAATTTCGACTACGACGAACTTGAGCGCGCCACGCGAACCATTATCGCCAACGGCAAGACGCAGTCCGCGCTCGCCCGGTTGAACACCTCGTTCCGCGCTGACGTGCCGCAGATCCAGGTCGTGGTGGACCGCGTCAAGTCGGAAACCCTGCGCGTGCCGGTCAGCGACGTGTTTGCCGCGCTGTCGGGCTATATCGGATCGACCTATGTCAACCAGATCAACAAATTCGGCCTGACCTTCCAGGTCTATGCGCAGGCCGACTCGCAATACCGCCTGCGCCCGGCCGACATCGAGAAACTGTCGGTGCGCAGCGAGGACGGCAACATGATCCCGCTCGGCGCCCTGGCACAGGTGAAAACCGATGTCGGACCGGCACTGATCAGCCTGTACAACCTATATCCGTCGGCGACGATCGTCGGTGGCGCCGCGGACGGTTTCAGCTCCGGCGAGGCGCTTGGTGTGATGGAGCAGATCGCCGACAAGACGCTGCCACCGGGGTTCGGCTACGAATGGACTGCCATGTCGTACCAGGAGAAGATCGTCGGCGGCCAGATCTTCTTTGTCTTTGGGCTGGGGATGCTACTTGTATATTTGTGCCTGGCCGGGCAGTACGAAAGCTGGATCGCGCCGTTTAGCGTGATCCTTGCCGTGCCGCTGGCGCTGCTGGGACCTGTGCTGACGCTGAGTGCGCTCGGCGTGGCCAATAACCTGTATACGCAGATCGGCCTGGTGCTGCTGATCGCGTTGGCGGCAAAGAACGCCATCCTGATCGTCGAGGTCGCGCGCGAGAAACGCCTACTGCACCATCAGGAGATCGCCGCGGCGGCCATCGACGCGGCCCGCGCGCGGTTCCGTCCCATCCTGATGACCTCGTTCGCGTTCATTCTGGGCGTCGTGCCGTTGGTGCTCGCGACGGGGGCCGGCGCCGCGGCGCGGGTGTCACTTGGCCTGTCGGTGATGAGCGGAATGATCGCATCGACCTGTCTCGCGGTGCTGTTTGTCCCTTCGTTCTTCGTGGTGTTGCAGCGCTTCGAGGAACGCAAAGGCCCTACAAAACGTGCCGCGCACGCGCACGGTGAGGCCGGAGCGGAGTAGGACGGGCCTACCCTGACCC
>DASRQX010000387.1:0-25467 GCA_035696165.1 Acetobacteraceae bacterium
GCGGCGGCGCCAGCGCGGCGAACGTCGCCTGCAGCATGTCGTCGCTGAGGGTATACGGCGGCATCATCTCGCGGATGTCCTCCGCGGTGATCCCGTTCGATGGTGCCGACATGTGGAAAACCTCCCGGTGAAATCAGCTTGACAAAGGAGATAGTTATTATAACTATCAGCGCAATGCCAACAAACATCGGCCCCGATCCCAGGCGGATGCGGCAACCGGCCAGGCAAGCCAATGCCACACGGTTGCACCGAGTGCAGACAGGGTTTCACTGAGCTGACCGCAACGGCGCCGCGCGCGGAGGACTCCTGCTCCGGGTCGACAGCCCGCGCAGCGCCATTTGCTTTCTCTCAGTGAAACTCTGTGTCCGATGGTGTGGCTGCTTGCCGCAGCCGCTCGACCACCACCTCACCCGCACCCCGACCCCGCAACTTGAGAAACCGACAGCGGGGACGGATATCAGTCCAACAGCCACGGCGCCGCCGCGGCCTGCGCGATCTGCCGCACCTGGTTGAGCAACCCCGGACCCACCGGGATCCCGTCCCGCGTCCGCTTCTCCGCGTTGTTCCACTGTGGGTCACCGGCGACCATCACCGGCTGCGCCGGATCGACCGGCTTCGTCGCCCGCAGGTCATCGCAAAACCGCGTCACGTCGGCGGTGAAGTCATCCTGGTCTCGGAACAGGCCCGGATCGATCGCCATGAAGAAATGGCCGATATCCATCCCCTGCGGCTTCTTCGTGTGCATCGGATCGGTGATCAGCGTGGCGCCGGACAGGCACGACGACAGGATGTTCACCATCGCCGCCAACCCATAGCCCTTGTAGCTGGAATTCTCCGGCGAACCCCCGAGCGAGGTCAGGAAGCCGCCCTTCTCGCGCGCCTCCAGCGGATCGGTGCTGGGCGACCCCTCCTTGTCCAGCACCCAACCGGGCGGGCACGGCAGGTTCTCGTTCGCCTTGTTGCGGATCCGCCCGGCGGCAACGGTGGTGGTGGCCATGTCGAGCAGGAACGGTTTTCCCCCGGCGGCCGGCGCGGCAAACGACCAGGGGTCGGTGCCCAGCTTCGCCTCCTTCCCGAAAGTCGGCGCCACCTGGATGCCGGACGCGGACGTGCCGGCCATGCCGATCAGCCCCGCCTTCGCCGCCATCAGCGTGTAGTAGCCGGTGGCGCCGAAATGCGCGGAGTTCCTGACCGCCGCGATCGCCATGCCCGACTGCTTCGCCTTGTCGATCGCCACCGCCATGGCGAAGTGCGCCGGCACATGGCCGAGCCCGCCGCCGCCGTCGACCAGCACGGACACCGGCGTCTGCCGCACGATCGTCGGCCGCGTATCCATTTTAGCCCGCCCATTGCGGCGCAGCCGGTCATACCCCGGGATCATCGACATGCCGTGGCTGTCCACGCCGTGCAGGTCGGCCCATGACAGAACGTCGGCGGTGGTCTCCGCGTTGTCCTCCGGCATGCCCCAACCCAGCAGGATGGCTTTGAGTTGCGCCCGATGCGCCGCATACGGTGCCGGCATGACGTCCCCCTCGACGGTTCGGTGCCAGCCTTGCGCGCGAACAAAGTTCCGGCAAGGGTGGCCGGGATGGGGGTGGCAAGGGTGTGTGCAGGTGTATGTGTGACAACACTCTCGGCCATGACGAGACAGCAACGGTCGGAGAACGCAATGGCATCGGTCGACAGCACGGAATTGTTACACGCCCGCTACGGACTGGACCAGCAAGCCGCACCCGTGCCACCTGCCGTGGCAGCGCTGCTCGACCGCCGCGTAACCCGGCGCTACCGCGATGAAGACATACCCGACCCCCTGCTGGACGCGCTGCTCGCCGCCGCCCAATCCGCCCCCACGAAATCCGACCTGCAGCAATACTCGGTCGTGGTGATGCGCGACCGCGAGCGCATCAAGCGCATCGCCGACTGGATCGGTACCATGGACTGGATCGCGACCGCACCGGTGTTCCTGGTCTGGTGCGGCGACATGCGGCGCGGCCAGCGCCTGTGCGACCTGTACGGCATGCCGCACGCCAACAACAACCTCGATACCTTCCTCAACACCGCGGTCGACTGCACGTTGGCGATGGGCCAATTCATCGTCGCCGCCGATGCGGCCGGCCTCGGCACCTGCCCGATCAGCTATGTGCGCAGCCATATCGAGAAGGTGACGCCGCTACTCGGCCTGCCCACCGGCGTCTATCCGGTGGCCGGCCTGACCGTCGGCTGGCCGGTATTCCGCCGCCCGATCGCCATGCGCCTGCCGCCTTCCGTGGTGGTGCACCGCGAGCGCTATGACGACAGCGCGCTGGAGCACCAGGCGCGCGCCTACGATGCACGCCGCGGCGCGCGCGAGCCGATCGCCGCCGGCAGCCTGAAGAACAACGACGTCTACCCGCCCCGCGATGGCGTCGGCTGGAGCGAGAACGCCGCGCGTCAGCTCTCGGTGCCCGAGCGCTTCGGCTTCGCCGCCTACCTGAAGACACGGGGGTTCGAGCTTGCCTGACACCGCGCCGTTGCTGGCAACCCGTCCCCCCACAGTCCGCGCCCGCCACGCCGCCAGCGTTGTGGTGCTGCGCCGCCGCGCCTCCGGCGAGCCCGAGGTGCTGATGGGCATGCGCGGCGCGCGCCATCGCTTCATGCCGAACCGGCTGGTTTTCCCGGGCGGCGCCGTCGATCGTGCCGACCTGAGCGCGCCGGCCGCCGCGCCGCTCGCCGCGCACACTCAGGCGCTGCTGCGGAAGAAGGCCAACCCCAGCCTGGCCCATGGACTGGGCATCGCCGCCGCGCGCGAACTGGCCGAGGAAACCGGGCTGACGCTCGGCGACCCGCCGGCGCTGGACGGGCTGGACTACCTTTGCCGTGCCGTGACCCCGCCGCCCGGGCCGGTGCGCTTCAACGCCCGCTTCCTGGTGGTGGATGCCGCGCGGCTCTCCGGCACGCTGGCGGGATCGGGCGAACTGGAGGACCTGCGCTTCATCCATCTCGAAGTGGCGCTGGCGCTCGATCTCGCGGCACCGACACGCTTTGTTATCGAACGGCTACGCGAATGGATGGGGCTGAGCGACGCGGAACGCACCGCGCCGCGCCGAACCGGTGTGA
Source organism: Acetobacteraceae bacterium (assembly GCA_035696165.1). Taxonomy (GTDB): domain Bacteria; phylum Pseudomonadota; class Alphaproteobacteria; order Acetobacterales; family Acetobacteraceae; genus Palsa-883. The sequence continues at coordinate 3,097 of DASRQX010000387.1, forward strand.
TGACCCGCCAGGACTGGCGGTTAGAGTAGCGTCGGCGCCCACATCGTCATGCCGGGGGCCGGTATACCATTCGCTCGGGGAAATTCGTGTCTTTGATAACTATCTGCAACAAAGAACCGCCACAGAGGCACGAAGACACAGAGAAGAATATCAAGTTGATCATACCAGCGGCCGAAAGTATTGACGTACGCTGCCGACCCCCCGTCATGGCCTGCGCAGGCCCGCCATCCACGACTTTGATTGCCCCACGAAGGCAACTCGTGGATGGCCGGCCTCCGGCCTCCGCCGGGGCACGCTTCGCCGGCCATGAAGGATGGAGAGTCGGGACTTTCAGCCGCTGGTATCACTTGGCTTTTCTGCTCCGTGCCTCCGTGTGTCTGTGGTGATCCTGGCTTGCGGACATGCGGCAGGGCAAAGATTCCGGTGAGCACCGGGTACATGACGGGCGTCCGCGGGCCGATCAGGTCCCGCAATTGCCGGCGGTCCCACCGGATCCCGCCGACCGCGGATGCCGGAACAGCGGACCAGCGCTCGGTTGGCCGAGCAGGAAGCCCTGCACCAGCGCACAGCCATGCTCCTGCAGGAAGGCCAACTGCGCTTCGGTCTCAACGCCCTCGGCGGTCACCTCAAGGCCCAGCGCCTGAGCCATGGCGATGATCGTGCGCACAATCGCGTCGGATTGCGACGACGTCCCAAGGTCCTGGACGAAGGATTTGTCGATCTTGATCCGATCGATCGGCAGCAAGCGCAGATAGGTCAGGTTCGAATACCCGGTGCCGAAATCATCCAGCGCAATGCTCACGCCAAGCTGCTTCAGCGTCCGCAGCACGGTCAGCGCCCGGCTGGTATCGTCGATCAGCACGCCCTCGGTGATTTCCAGCTCCAGCCGATGGCCCGGCAGTTTGTAACGGACCAGGTTGGCTCGCACCGTCTCCACCAAGTCGGCCTGGCGGAACTGCACCGGCGACAGGTTCACCGCGACGCGCCACGGCTTTTCCCAGGTGGCGGCCTCGGCCATCGCATGGTCGAGCACCCAGCGCCCGATTGCCGAGATTTCGCCGGAGCCCTCGGCCAATGGAATGAACTCGGCCGGCGCAATCGCTCCGAGCACCGGGTGGGTCCAGCGCAGCAACGCCTCCTGCCCGCCGACCACCCGCGTCTCGACCGCGCAGATCGGCTGGTAGCGCAACGACAGCTCGAATTGTTCGATCGCCAGCGCCAGGTCGTGCTGCAAGCGGACATGCGTCGGCTCGGCCGCCACGGGGGTGGCCGCGGGGCTGGGGGTTCGCGCACTGGTGCGCTGGGTGTGGCGCGGGGCGGACTTGCCAAAGCGCAGCAGCGCCTGTTGCGCCAGGTCGCGCGCCAGCCATTCGACCTCCCACGACGGGTGAAGGCCGAAATTCGGCGGGCTGATCGGACGCCCCGGCGACAGCAATGCACCGAACCGCGCAAACGAGAGACGCCCCCCCGTCGGCCGGAAAGTGATTTCCACAGCACGGTCCATCACCAGAAGGTCGGAGAAATCCGCCTCGGATGCCATCGTATTTTATACCCCCGCCCGGCCGTCTCCGATTCCCGCCGCACGCAGTCTTACCAGAGACTCCCGACAAAATGGTGTCGGGTTATGGCTTTGTCGCCCCGTTCACCCCAATATTGCGCCATGTTTCGCTCTCTTTACAGACATGGCTTTGCCCGCATCGCAGCCTGCACCGCGCGTTGCACGCCGGCCGACCCGGCCGCGAACGTAGCAGCTATTCTGTCGCTCGCCGAGACCTGCGCGGCAGATGGCGCCGCGCTCGCCGTGTTCCCGGAATTGTCGGTGTCCGGCTATGCGATCGATGACCTGCTGCTGTCCGACGCGTTGCTGGATGCCACTGTGCAGGCACTACTCACGCTGATCGCCCGTTCCACCGAGCTGCTGCCGGTGCTGGTCATCGGCGCGCCACTGCGCCACGGCGCGCGGCTCTACAACTGCGCGGTGGCGATCCATCGCGGCCGGCTGCTGGGCGTGGTGCCGAAGCTGCATCCGCCGAATTACCGCGAGTTCTATGAAAAGCGGCACTTTGCCTCGGGCGACGGCACCGCCGGGCAGTCCATCGCCATCGGACCGCATCATGCCCCGTTCGGGCCCGACCTGCTGTTCACCGCGCGGGACCTGCCTGGCCTGACCATCCATCTGGAGATCTGTGAGGACGTCTGGGTGCCGATGCCGCCGAGCGGGCTCGGCGCGCTGGCCGGCGCGACCGTGCTGGCGAACCTGTCGGCCTCGAACATCACCATCGGCAAGGCCGATACCCGCCGCCTGCTGGCACAGTCGCAATCGGCACGCTGCCTGGCAGCGTATCTGTATGCCGCGGCGGGGGCCGGGGAATCGACGACCGACCTGGCATGGGACGGCCAGGCCTCGATCTTCGAGAACGGCGCCGTGCTCGCCGAATCGCCGCGCTTCCCCGCCGAGGCGCAGAACGCCGTCGCCGATATCGATCTCGACATGCTGCGCCAGGAACGCCTGCGCATGGGCAGCTTCGACGACAATCGGCGGCTTTACGCCAGTGCGGTAGCGGCGTTCCGCCAGGTGGAGTTCCGGCTGGAACCGCCGGGCACCGACCTGGGGCTGAAACGCCCGCTCGCGCGCTTTCCGTTCGTCCCCGCCGATCCCAAGGCACTCGAACAGGACTGTTACGAGGCCTACAACATCCAGGTCACCGGCCTGATGCAGCGGTTGCGCGCCACCGGGATCAAGCGGGTGGTGATCGGCGTGTCGGGCGGCCTCGATTCGACCCAGGCGCTGATCGTTGCGGCGCAGGCGATGGACCGGCTGGGTCTGCCACGTTCCAACATCCTGGCCTACACCATGCCGGGCTTCGCCACCGGCGAGCACACCCAGACGAACGCGCTGGCGTTGATGCGGGCATTCAGGGCGACCGGGCGCGAGCTGGATATCCGCCTGACCGCGACGACGATGCTGCAGGCGCTGGGCCATCCGTTTGCCGCGGGCCGGGCGGTCTATGACGTCACATTCGAGAACGTGCAGGCCGGGCTGCGCACCGACTATCTGTTCCGGTTAGCTAACTACAACGATGCGATCGTGGTGGGCACCGGCGACCTGTCGGAGGCCGCGCTGGGGTGGTCCACCTATGGCGTCGGCGATCACATGTCGCACTACAACGTCAACACCGGCGTGCCGAAGACGCTGATCCAGCATCTCATCCGCTGGGTGATCAACTCGCAGCAGTTCGCCGTGGAGGTGTCGGCGACGCTGGAATCGATCCTGGCCACCGAGATCTCGCCCGAGCTGGTGCCGGTGGACGTGGGTGAGATACCGCAAAGCACCGAGGCGAAGATCGGCCCGTATGCGTTGCAGGATTTCAACCTGTACTACACGCTGCGCTTCGGCTTCCGCCCGTCGAAGATCGCCTTCATGGCGTTGATGGCGTGGGAGGACCCGGCGCGCGGCGAATGGCCGCCGGATTACCCGGAGAACCCGCGCATGGCGTACACACTGAAGGATATACGCCACTGGCTTGGCGTGTTCCTGCAACGGTTCTTCGGCTTCAGCCAGTTCAAGCGTTCGGCGACACCGAACGGCCCGAAGGTGGTGGCGGGTGGGTCGCTATCACCGCGCGGCGACTGGCGCGCACCGTCCGACGGCAATGCGCGAATCTGGATCGAAGAACTGGAGCGCGAGGTCCCAGAGGCATAGCAACCCGCTTCTCCCCCTCCCCTTGAGGCCTTGGGCCGCGAAGCTGACCAAGGGGGGGGGAGGGGTACCAACCGCCCCGGACCGCGCGCGATCCGCAAGTCAGCAATGTTCACCACGGAGTTCGGGTCAGGTTGCCAACAGGGCGCGGCTAGGCCGGAGCGTCGTCGTCGCCCTGCTGATGGTTGCATCTGTAGCACGCAATAATGAGGTTCAGCGGACTATCCTCACCGTCCTTGGACAGCGGGACGACATGGTCAAACGTTGGCTGGTCGTCCCGCGGGCCGGCGCCGTCGATCCGCTTTCCACACCAGCAGCACCGGTGGTTCTGCGCCTCGCACAATCTTTCCTTCAGCCACGGAAACGCCATTGCCCAGTTGATGTGGTTCCGGCTCGTATAGGGCCTTAGCTCTGTGTGCCAAGGCCAGCTCGTGCTCGATTTCGCGCATCGCGACAGGGCCAAAGTCACCCAACGTCGCAATCACGTCGGCAAGGCTGCTCATGGCACCCCAAGGCACGCGCGACGATCCCGACACGCCTGCCCTCCTGCGCCGCAGTCATCCAACCATCCCGCTTGGATCTAATGCCACGCAACGTAAAGCAATCGCTAATACCAGGCGCCCGAATGATCGACGCTGCGGTGCTGCCCCCCGCCGTGCCTGCCCTCGGGCGCTTGACCCGGGGGCCGGCATGACGCGAAGGCAGCGTCGGTGGGGCAATCTTTATATCGGCTGGTATACCATTCGCTCGTGGAAATCCGTGCCTTTAATATCAATTTGCAATAAAGAATCACCACAGAGACACGGAGACACAGAGAAGAATATCAAGTTGATCACTTGGCCTTTCCGCTCCGTGCCTCCGTGGTGATCCTTGCTTGCGGACATGCCGCAGGGCACAGATTCCGACGAATATTGAGTATATCATAGCGCTTCGCGTAAAGCGCCATCGATTTCCTGCTTCGCGATCTTCGTGTCTACTACGTAAATGGCCTTCGGCGGCGGCCTGGGCGGGACCCACGCAGGAGCATTTTCATCCATCGCGGTGCGGCCGCCCGCCGGCCGCTGGCTTACTTCGTGGTGAATCCTTCTTTTAGTGGATCGACCACCCTCATCCCCGTCACAAGGATACCGCCGAATTCGCGCCGCGCGCGTCCTCCGCAAGGAAATTGACCGCATCGAGCAAGAACGGCGAGACACCCTTGCGTTCGGACGCCGGCCTCACCGCCACAGCCAGAGCGTCCCGATCACCAGGGTGACCAGGGTCAGTGGCGCGCCGACGCGGAAATAATCCCAGAACCCGATCACCACGCCCCGCCGCGCCGCCTTCTCCAGCACGATCAGGTTGGCGATCGAGCCCAGGGCAGAAAAATTCCCCGCCAGCGTGGACGCCATCGCGATCACCTTCCAGGCCGTCGCCTGGTCGGGCAGCGCCGCCACGAACGGATGCAGCACCAGCACCGCGGGAACGTTGCTGACCAGGTTCGACAGCACCGCCGTTACCAGACCCAGCACCGGCACATCGGCCAGGTGCAGCCCCGCCACATCGGCAATGATCGCCGGGGTCAGCAATTGCCGCTCCGCGCCGGCAACGATGATGAACAGGCCGGCGAACATCAGCAGCAGCGACCAGTCGATCTCAGCGTACACGCGCGCGCTTTTCACTCGCCGCGTCAGCAGCAGCAGCGCGCCGATGATCACCGCCGCCTTGGCGGGCGGCTGGCCGGCGAAGAACAGCGCAATCACCGCGCCGACCGCCGCCAGCGATCGCCACATCAGCGCCTGGTTGACCCGCACCCGCGGCGCCGGCGCATCGAACGTCGCGCCATCGGCGAACTCCGCCCGATGCAGCAGCGCGATCAGCCCCGCGGTCAGCACCAGCCCGACCAGCGCCACCGGCGCCAGCGAGGCGGCGAAGCTAGCATACGGAATGCGCGAGAACCTGCCGATCAGCATGTTCTGCGGATTGCCGGTGATCGTCGCGGTCGACCCGACGTTGGACGCCATCGCCACCGCCAGCAGATACGGCAGCGGCCGGCGCTTCAGTGCGAGCGTCAGTTCCAGCACCAGCGGCGCCAGCACCAGGCAGATCGCGTCGTTCACCAGGAAAGCCGAGAACACCCCGGCCACTGCAACGATCGCGCCCAGCAGCAGCAACGGCCGATGCGCCCGCCGCGCCACCCACGCGGTCGCCAGCGCGAAAAAGCCGGACAGCCGAAGATTGGCCACCACGATCATCATGCCAAGCAGCAGCGTGATCGTATCGAGATCGATCGCGCGGTACGCATCGTCCAGCCCCATCGCGCCGGAGGCCACCATCAGGCAGGCACCCACCAGCGCCACGCCGGCACGATCGATCGACAAGCCCGGCACCTTGCCGATCGCCAACGCCAGGTAGCTCGCCAGGAAGATCCCGCCCGCGGCAAGCCGGCGCGCCGCGCCGTCATCGTTCGGCAACAGCCAGGGCGCCGCCGCCGCCACCAGCGCCAGCAGCACCAGCAGGGCAATCAGGAAAAGGCTGGCCATTTGGGGGACGGCGACGGCCCACGCGGCGCGGCCGCGCATTCAGTGGTTCGGCCAGAGACCCGGTGTAGCCACTTCCAGCGAGTGGCCGTCGGGATCACGGAAATACAAGCTCGTGCCGCCACGCCGCCAGGTGACGCGGCTCTCCACCCCGATGCCTAGCCGATGCAGATGCGCCTCCCACGCGGCAAGTTCGCCCAGCGGGATGGCGAAACATAGATGTGCCGCGCCGCTGGCGCCGTGCGGCGGAATGAAACCGCCCGGCACAGGCGCCGGCGCGTCGGTCGTGCCGTGCCGGAACAGCAGCAGCACCTGGCCGGGTGCCACGCCAAGAGCGCACATGCGGCCATCCTGGAAGAACACCTCCAGGCCGAAGACGCGCCGGTAGAACTCGCGCGCGCGGTCCAGTTCCGCCACATACAGCGAGGTCTCCAGCACGCCGCCAAGGCGCGGAGGCTCCGGTTCCATGCAATCACCACATTGCCGTAGGGTGGGGCCGTAGCGTGCGTAAGCTCTTGCGCCACCCACCGTCTTCAACGCAACGCCGGCGGTTTGGGGTTAAAGCGGTGGGTGGCGCAAGAGCTTACCCACCCTACGGCGGCGGCGCTGAACCCCGAGCGCGAATCTGCCCATCGGGAAACCATCGCGCCACCGCCGTACCGTTGCTTCACCTCTCAAACGTGAACCACGCGGCCGCTGGTCAACCGGCCACCGCTCAGAACGCGTCACGCTGGCGTCCGCCGATCGCGCCGGCCACGCAGGCAATGAAGGCGCCGATCAGCATGGACGCGGCGGTGTAGATCGAGAACCCGGCAGCAGCCTTGCGCGCCGCATCCGCCGCCTGCTTCGCCCTGTCGACCGCCTGCTTCTCCTGCGTGATCACCTCATCGACGCGCTTGCCCGCGTCGGCCGGCGCCAGCCCGGTGCGCGACGACACCAACTGCGTGAGGTAATCGTGATCGGGTTGGCTGATGTCGCCCGTCGCGCCGGCGGCCAAAATGCGGCCCGCCTCGGCCTTGGCTTCCGCGGTATTGCCCTGGGGATTGGGCTGAACCGGCCGGAACAGCATATCGAGTAAATAGCCGCTCGGCTCGCCTCCCGGTGCGGCCGCCCCGCCTTGCGCCGCCCCACCAGCCGCGGACGCGACCATCGTGCTCGCCGCGCGCCCGATACCGCTGGCCGCGCTCGTGGCGCCAAGGCCGACCACTGCAACCACCAACAGGGTTGCCACCGCCCAGGCGACGAAGCCGGTCGCCGTGTCGCGGAAACCGACCTCCTCGGTGTGCACGTCAGTGAGGCTGGGCCGCAGACGCCCGGCCAGATAGCCGCCGAAAAAGGCCGAGACCCACTGCACGACGATCAGCCAGATCGCGCTGATCGCGGTGAAGGTCATGACAGAGGGGTTGTTGCCGAACGGCGACACGGCGGCAAAGCCGAGGCCGGACCCAAGCGAGATCAGCATCACCGATACGGCGGCGGCGACGGCCGCGCCGCCGAGGGCCGCCGCCCAGGAAATACCGGCGCGCGCCGTGACCGGCCGCATCAGCGGCAGTTCGCGTGCGGCAACAGTCTCGCGCATCAGGGAATCGGTGGTGACGGACATGCCCCGGCTCCCACTCAATGCCACAACAGCAACAGCAGGATGATGATCGGGATCGGCACGCCAAGAAGCCACAGAAGGATGGGCATTTTAATTCTCCTTGATTATCCGCACGGGCCGTCGTGACATTGCGTGGCAGCTAAACGGTGCCGAGGGCATTGGGTTCCCGAACTTGCCGGGACCGTCAATTGTTCAATTTTCCGCCAGGCATGGAACCGGATCGTAATGATGATGATCGTCGCGGTGGCCGAGCGAGTTGCGTAAATGGTCGGAACACTCTGCGAGCGCCCGTTGCGGCTTGTAGCTTGTTCGCGCCAGTGACCCTCACGCGGCGCGCAGCGTGAACTCCACGCACGGCATCGTACGGAAACTTGATCCTGCCGTCGTCGGTTCGGCGCAGCACGCCGGCGTCGAGCAACGCGTGCGCGTCGCCATGGCCACCCTTCACATCGCGGTGGACGCGTCGTGCCGCCTCGCGCAGGCTCATGGATCCCTGACCAGCCATTGCCTTCAACAGGTCCCAGCGCTTTGTGGTCAGCACGTTCCACAGCAGATCGGGTGTGGCAAAGTTGATCCGCGCCGCGGTGTCCCGCTTGCCGGTCTTCCAGGCGCGTGCGAAGTCGGTGAGGGAGCCGGCAAGCGGCTGTACATCAAGCGTTACGGTTTTCATCCAGCCACCTTCCCACATGTCCTGCGCCGGCGATGTCGCGGGACAGAGAAGCATGGGCGAGACGGGGCTCATCTCCCTACGTCGTGGCAAGCGCGTGTCAGGCAGGCGGCTTGATGCGCGCCGAGTTTCACCCCAACGCGCGAGCGACGCCGAGTCCCGTTGTCAGCCGTGGGTCGCCTTCCTCACTGAGCGCCTTATACAGAATACAGGGCCTCGCGCGTGACGCCGGCCTCGCGCGCGACCTCCGTCATTCCGCGCGCACGCGCGACGACGCCAAATGCGTGAGCGACATAAGCGGCGTTGCCGCTGCCCAGGGCGTCGTTCAGAAGCTCGGCCTGTGCTTCGGGCGAGGTCAGGTAGTGCGCCGCATCGAACGCTTCTGTTTTGACCATCTCTATTCCTCCAACTCCGCCGCCAATGCCTTGGCCCGTGCGATCGTGCCAACCGCACGTAGACAGACCTGGGTTTGGCGACCGAATGAACCGCCAAGACGCCAGGTCTCTCTCATGGCCCGAACCCGCTACCCGACCCCCGCTCTGCTTGGCGCCGTGGTGTCTTGGCGGTTCACCGTCGCGCCGCGCCCCAAAACCGCGCACGGCGCGAATTCCAAATGCGAATGCCCTGCCGAGTTGCCCCATTCGGGCCAAACCGGGCGTCGATACGGGGCGGCGAGAAGCCGGCACTCATGCCCAACGGGCAACACAAGGCCGCCCCCGGCCTCGCCCAGGGTGACAGTTTGCGCCGCCCGCGCTACTTCCTGACCATCATGACCAGCAGCAACGATATCCGCGCCGCCTTCCTCGACTACTTCGCCCGCAACGGCCACACCGTGGTCGAAAGCTCGCCGCTCGTGCCGCGCAACGATCCCACGCTGATGTTCGCCAATTCAGGCATGGTGCAGTTCAAGAACGTCTTCACCGGCCAGGAGAAGCGCCCCTACGTCCGCGCCACCACCGCCCAAAAGTGCGTGCGCGCGGGGGGAAAACACAACGACCTGGACAATGTCGGCTACACCGCCCGCCACCACACCTTCTTCGAGATGCTCGGCAACTTCTCGTTCGGGGACTACTTCAAGTCGTCAGCCATTCCATATGCATGGGACCTGGTGACCAAGGACTTCGGCCTGCCGAAAGACCGCCTGCTGATCACCGTGTTCTCGGAAGACGACGACGCCGCCGCGATCTGGAAGAGCGTCGCCGGCCTGCCGGACGACCGCATCATTCGCATCCCGACCTCGGACAATTTCTGGCGCATGGGCGACACCGGGCCATGCGGGCCGTGCAGCGAGATCTTCTACGACCACGGCCCGTCCATGCCGGGCGGCCCGCCAGGTAGCGACGACGCCGACGGCGACCGTTTCGTCGAGATCTGGAACCTGGTGTTCATGCAGTACGAGGAAGGCCCGCCCGGCTACCGAGTGGACCTGCCGCGGCCCTCGATCGACACCGGCATGGGGCTCGAGCGCGTCGCCGCGATCTTGCAGGGCAAGCACGACAACTACGACACCGACACGTTGCGCGCGCTGATCCTGGCCAGCGCGGAGGCAACCGGGCAGGACCCCGACGGCCCGTTCCGCGCCAGCCATCGCGTGGTGGCGGACCATGTGCGCGCCACCTCGTTCCTGATCGCCGACGGCGTGCTGCCGTCAAACGAAGGCCGCGGCTACGTGCTGCGCCGGATCATGCGCCGCGCCATGCGCCATGCGCTCCTGATGGGCGCGCGCGAGCCGCTGCTGCACCGGCTGGTGCCCGTTCTGGTTCGCCAGATGGGCGTCGCCTATCCGGAGCTTGGCCGCGCCGAGGCGCTGATCATCGAGACGCTCTTGCTGGAGGAAACCCGCTTCCGCCAGACCCTGGAACGCGGCCTGCACCTGCTGGCCGAGGAAACCGCCCGCCTGGGTGATCGCCAACCATTGCCCGGCGCCGTCGCCTTCCGGCTGTACGACACGTTCGGCTTCCCGATCGACCTGACGCAGGACGCGCTGCGCGAGCAGGGCCGCACCGTCGATCTCGCCGGCTTCGATGCGGCAATGGCGGAGCAGCGCGCCCGCGCCCGCGCCGCCTGGGCCGGCTCCGGCGAGGCAGCCACCGAACGTGTGTGGTTCGAGATCAAGGAAGGCATCGGCGCTAGCGAGTTCCTCGGCTACTCGACCGAGCGGGCTGAGGGCGAAATTCTTTCCCTGGTTGTCGGCGGCCATCCGGTCGAAGCGGCTGACGCCGGTGCGGAAGTCGCCGTCGTGCTGAACCAGACCCCGTTCTACGGCGAAAGCGGCGGCCAGGTCGGCGACACCGGAATGATCACCGGACCCGACGGGCTGCGCATCGCCATCACCGACACGCAGCGAAAACTGGGCGATCTGTACGTCCATCTCGGCCGCGTCGAAGCCGGCACCGCGCATGTCGGCACACCCGTGGTCGCCGAGGTCGATCATGCCCGCCGCACCGCGATCCGCGCGCACCACAGCGCCACGCATTTGCTGCACGAGGCGTTGCGCCAGCGTCTTGGCACGCATGTCGCGCAGAAGGGCAGCCTGAACGCGCCGGACCGCCTGCGTTTCGACATCAGCCAGCCGCGCCCGCTGACCGACGACGATATCTCCGCCGTCGAAGCGACGGTGAACGCGCGCATTCGCGAGAACTCCGAAGTCGTTACCCGACTGATGACCCCCGCCGCCGCCGTCGAACTCGGCGCGATGGCATTGTTCGGCGAGAAATACGGCGAAGAAGTCCGCGTCGTTTCGATGGGCGCGCCGGAGGGGAACAAGCCCGCCTGGTCGATCGAACTATGCGGCGGCACACACGTCCGGCGCACCGGCGACATCGGCTACTTCAAGATCGTCGCCGAGGGCGCCGTCAGCGCCGGCGTGCGCCGGATCGAAGCGGTCACCGGCGAAGCCGCCGAGGCCGTGGTGGCACAAACCACCGGCCGGCTGAACCGCGCGGCGCAGGAACTACGCGCCAGCCCGGCCGACGTTGCGGGCCGCGTCGCGGCGCTGCTGGACGAGCGCCGGCGGCTGGAACATCAAGTGACGGAGCTGCAGCGGAAACTCGCCACCGGCGGCGGGGCGGCCGACATTGAGGAAGTAAACGGGGTCAAGCTGGCGGTACGCAACCTCGGTGAGGTCCCGGCGCGCGAGCTGAAGGGCCTGGCCGACGCCATCGGCAAGCAGCTTGGCAGCGGCGTCGTGGCCCTGGTCTCGACGGCCGAGGGCAAAGCAAGCATCGTCGTCGGGGTGTCTGCGGATCTCACCAGACGATTCAACGCGGTGGAACTGGTGCGAGCCGCCTCGACCGCGATCGGCGGCAAGGGCGGCGGTGGCCGGCCAGACATGGCCCAGGCCGGCGGCCCGGACGGCGACCGCGCCGATGCCGCGCTGGAAGCGGTTCGAGCCGCGCTGCGCGGGTAGAGCGGAAAAGCCAAGCCCCGGACCACCCCCCCGTCATGCCAGCGAAGGCCGGTATCCACGACTTTCTTTGTTGCAACGAAGGCAAGTCATGGATACCGGCCGGAGCCTGCCCTCGGGCGCTTGACCCGGGGGCCGGCATGACGGAGGGCGGCTGCACCGAAGCGTCGGTCATTCGGGCGCCTGACTTAGCCCAGCGCCAATACGTCGCCAAACCGCGCACAATCACCCACGCCGCCGGGCGAAGCCATCCCGCGTCACGCAGGTCAGCGCGCCCCGGCGAACCGCCCCAGCCCGCGCCTAACTGAGCTTGGTCTTCTTCGATGTCGCGTTCGATGTCGCGTGATGCGTCATCGAACCATGCGTGGTGTGCGCCTTGTGCGACGCCGACGCATGGTGCACGCCCGAGTGATGCGACGCCACTTTGTGGTGCGCGCTCGACTTGTGCGGCGCGGCGGCGCCGGTGGTGGTCGCCGAGGCACCGGAAGCGGCCAGCGCGGCCATCGGAAGTGCCAGGCCGAAAATGGCAAGAAGGGAGCGGCGGGAGGTGATCACGATGGGACTCCATGGAGGTGCAGCTTGGCGGGGCGTCCAGCTTAGACTCAGGTGCAGGACGGACCTGTAACAGGCTGACTTCCTTGCAGCATAGCGCCCGATTCGGGCAAGTGATTTTTACCACCGGCGAACGGTCACGCCGCACAATACCACTGCCTCGCGCCAGCGTCGGCCGATACCAGCCCGCGCCTCACACCGGCGCCTTCACAACAAACAAAGCGCCTGCAACTCGCGCCGCAACGTCGCCGGCAATGCAGCCTCGCCAACGGCCCGCGGCACAGCGGCCAGGTCGGGTGGCGCGTCCGGCGCCGACAGATAACGCCACCCTTGGAACGGCTTGGTCAGCCGGCCGGCCAGCGGTACCAGCCTGGGATGCAGCACCAACCCGGCGCAGGCGCTGCCGTCGTCCCATTCGTCGTGGATCACATCAAGGATGCGCTGTCGCGCCAGCATGCTGCCGCTGATCACCCAGTAGATCGAGCCGCCGTCGAGCACCTCGGCCGCGCGGCGCGGAAAATTCCGCGTCCGGTGACGCAGCGGCGGGTTATTCTCGGCGCGGTCGGCCTGCAGCTCCCGCAGGTGCGGGATGTCGCGCACGCCAACCGCCAGCTTGGTCAGATGCAGCATCGAGTACGACTCGTCATGGCGCGCCAATTCTGCCCGCCCTGCCGGCCGCCGCAAGACGCCTGCCGCAAGACGGGCGCCGCAAACCAATTCAGAAACGCGATTGATCTTCCTTTCCGGGCGCAGCACAGTCGGCCAACGGGGCAAACCCGCTCCAAACAGGGGAGAGTTCATTCATGTCTTGCTTTACCAGTCGACCCGCGCTCCGGTTACTCGCCGGTGTGGCGCTGGCGGTCGGAGTCGGTTCGATCGCGCAGGCCCAGCAGGGCACCGGTTCCGCCACATTGGATGCGGTCCGCGCGCGTGGACAGGTGTTGTGCGGCACCGCCGGAACGGTGCCGGGGTTCTCGCTGCCCGACAGCCAGGGCGTCATGAAAGGGCTGGATGCGGATTCCTGCCGCGCCGTCACCGCTGCCACGCTGGGCGATATCAACAAAACCAAGTTCGTGATCACAACGACACAGAATCGTTTCACCGCCCTGCAGTCGGGCGAGGTCGATGTGCTGTCGCGCTCGACCACCTGGACCCTGGGGCGTGAGGGCAACCTGGGCCTCGAGTTCGCCTGGGTGAATTACTATGACGGCACCGGCTTCCTGGTGAAGAAGTCTTCCGGCGTGAAGGCGGCGAAGGAGATGGACGGCGCCACGATCTGCGTGCAGCCAGGCACCAGCACCGAACTGGCGATCGCCGACTTCTACCGGCTGAACAACATAAAATGGACGCCGATCCTGATCGCCGATCAGAGCGAAATTCAGGGCGCTTTCCTGTCCGGTCGCTGCGACGCCTACTCCACCGATGCGTCGGCGCTCGCAACCTTCCGCTTCAGCCAGGGTCCGAAGGCAGACGACCTTGTGCTGTTGCCCGACATCATCAGCAAGGAGCCGCTGGGCGTGATGGTGCGCAAGGCGGACGACAAGTGGTTCGACATCGTGCGCTGGACCTTCATTGCAATGATCAACGCCGAGGAGAAGGGGATCACCAGCCAGAACATCGATACGTTCAAGGACAGCACCGATCCCGATATCCGCCGCCTGCTCGGGCTTGAGGGCGACATGGGCAAGGCGCTCGGCCTTGACAACAAATGGGCCTACAACGTGATCAAGCAGGTCGGCAACCTGGGCGAGATGTGGGACCGCAACATCACCCCAATGGGCGTGCCGCGCGGCATCAACAACATCTGGACCAAGGGCGGCCTGCAGTACGACCCGCCGATCCGCTAAAACCGCCCGGCGCATCGTGGTTGGCAACACGGTGTCCAGGCGGCCAACTAACACCTCTCCCGCGCTTCGCGGGAGAGGTCGAGACGCGAAGCGGCGAGGGTGAGGCTGCTGCGCGCCATCCCCCCGGAAAGCGCCTGAATACCTCCCGCTAACTCAACCAACCAGCGCGCGGATCATCTCCAACTGCTCGGGATCATCGAACGGGCACACCAGCAGCACATCATCCAGCCCAAGCCCTTCCATCCGCCTCAACCGCTCCCGCGCCTCCGCCGGCGAGCAGATCAGCGAAATCTTCACCCGATCGAGCCGGCTGGCAAACACCGGGTCCGGACGCAGATCGGTAAACACATTCGCCAGCACGATGCGCTTGCCGCCGGCCTGACGGTACATCCGCACCCCGGTCTCCACGTCCTCCCACTCCGAAAAGATCCCCGACGCGATCCAGCCCCGGCAAACCCGCGCCGCCAGGTCGATCCAGCGCGCGCTGCGCCAGGCCCCCAGCAGCAGCGGCGGGCCGCCCTCGGTCCCTGGCCAGACCGACAACGCGGGGCCGACCACTGCTTCCCCGTCCCACGCACGGCGCATCACATCCAGCGACGTGGTCAGCGTCTTGAACCTCGCGTCGTAGTCGGCGCCGACAGCCTCAAAATCCGCGCGGGTAGAACCGCTGCCGACGCCGAACATGAACCGGCCGCCCGAGAGCAGATGCAGCGTCTGCGCGCGATGGGCGAGTTCCACCGGGTGGCGCAGCGGAACCTGCAGCACGCAGGTGCCCAGCTCGATCGTCTTCGTCGTGCCGCACAATGCCGCCAAAAGCAGCAACGGATCAGTGGTGGGCTGCCCGCGCCCGAGCGAATCAGGCACCCACAGCCCGGCAAACCCGAGACTTTCGGCAAGCTGCCCGAATTGGACGGCACGATCGATAGTAGCAACGCTGGCGATAGTGGCAGCGCTGGCGACAGTGGAGGCGCCGGCGGCGTTCGCCAACGGATGCGGGATCATCACGATACCAACTCTCATGCGTCATCCTTTGTGGTGCCTGTGGTCTCAACTGCCCGATGCCACGAGCGGGCCCCCGTGGTCGTCGCTGGCCCGCCCGTGTGAGGCGGGCCATCAAGTCCGGTGCGGGTCAAATATGTCCTTGTCGATATGCCTTGTTGATCTTACCCCGGCGATGGCCCCACAGTCGGCAGTGACCAGGAAGGCACCCAATGCAGGGCTTTCCGGCACCAGACTTGCACGCCCGCACGGTGGGGCACAATGATGAAGGGGGGCACGCGCTAGCCATGTCCGGAACCACCGCCGACCCACGCCTGATCGCGGCGCGCGCCGTTCCGAAGAAGGCGCTGCGGATGTCCTGGTCCGACCCGCGCTTTCGGGCGATCTTCTGGCAGATCGTCATTGTCGGCATTGTTGCGCTGATCGTCTGGTATCTGATCGGCAACACCAACCGCAACCTCGCCGCCCGCCACATCGCCACCGGCTTTGCATTCCTGGGTCGGGTCGCCGGCATTCCAATCGGCGAATCGCTGATCCAGTACAATCCGGCGATCGATACCTTTGGCCGGGCGCTGGTCATCGGCATCCTGAACACACTCAAGGTTGCCGTGATCGGCGTGGTGCTGGCCACCATCCTCGGCACGTTGGTCGGCGTCGGCCGGCTGTCCAGCAACTGGCTGCTGTCAAAGATCACCGCCGTCTATGTCGAGACGCTGCGGGACATCCCGTTGCTATTGCAGTTGCTGTTCTGGTACGCGCTGCTGGAAGCCTTGCCCGCGCCGCGTCAGGCGCTGCACATCGGCAGCCTGATCTTCCTGTGCAATCGCGGCATCAGGGTGCCGGAACTGGTCTGGGAATCAGCGGATACCTGGGCGTTGGTCGCCTTCCTGGTCGGCGCGGCCGGCACCTGGCTGTGGAACCGCTACGCCCGCCAGCGCCAGGAGGCAACCGGGCGGCGTCCCGCCGTCTGGCCCGTGGCATTGCTGCTGCTGATCGCCCTGCCGCTGGCGGTGTGGGGCCTGCTCGGCGCACCGACCGCGGTCGAGCTACCGGTGCTGCATGGCTTTAACTTCCAGGGCGGCGGCGTGATCAGCCCAGAATACTTCACCTTGCTGCTCGGCCTGGTGCTCTACACCGCCACCTACATCTCGGAAATCGTGCGATCCGGCATCCAGGCGGTGTCGCTGGGCCAGTGGGAGGCAGGCGGCGCGCTCGGTCTGGGCCGCGGTGCCGTGCTGCGGCGGATCGTGCTGCCGCAGGCGCTGCGGGTGATCGTGCCGCCGATGACCAGCCAATACCTGAACCTGACCAAGAACTCGTCGCTGGCGATCTACATCGGCTACCAGGACGTGATGTCGATTGCCAACACGACGCTGAACCAGACCGGCCAGGCGATCGAAGGCATCGCGTACATCATGGCGGTCTATCTCACCATCAGCCTATCGATCAGCCTGTTCATGAACTGGTACAACGCGCGTATCGCGCTGGTGGAGCGCTAGACGATGAGCCAAACCACCGTCGATCAGGTCACCGAACCGGGTTACACCGCTGCGCGCGACCGTCCGCCCACTGGCACCACTGGCCCCTGGGGCTGGGCCAGGGCCAACCTCTTCAGCTCCTGGTGGTCCACCGCGGTCACCTTGCTGCTCGGCTACCTGATCCTGCGATTTGCCGTGAGCTTCGTCGCCTGGGCCTTGATCAACGCGGTTTGGACCGTGCCGTTCAGCCCGCAGGGCGTGCCCAATACAGCGGTCTGCCAGAACGCCAAAGGGATCGGCGCCTGCTGGGCGATCCTGCCAGACAAGTACCGGTTGATCCTGTTGGGCCGCTACCCGTACGACCAGCAATGGCGACCGGCGATCTGCGTCGTGCTGTTCGTCACGCTCTACGGCATCTCGGCGATGCGCCAGTTCTGGCGTAAGGAGCTGGTGCTGATCTGGATCGGAACGCTGGGCGCCGTCGGCGTGCTGATGTGGGGCGGCGTGCTGGGCATGCCGCTGGTGACCGAGGACCAATGGGGCGGCCTGCCGATCACGCTGATCCTCGCGACCTTCGGCCTGGCAGCCGCGTTTCCGCTGTCGGTGCTGGTGGCGCTCGGCCGTCGCTCGACCAGCCTGCCGGCGGTCAAGATGCTTTGCGTTCTGTATGTGGAATTGATCCGCGGCGTGCCCCTGGTCGCCGTCCTGTTCATGGCCAGCGTGATGTTCCCGCTGTTCATGCCGGACGGGGTCAACATCGACAAACTGCTGCGCGCCCAGGTGGCCTTCATCCTGTTCACCGGCGCCTACCTAGCCGAGGTTGTACGCGGCGGCCTGCAATCGTTGCCCAAGGGGCAAGCGGAGGCGGCCGACGCGCTGGGCTTGAGCTACTGGAAGAAGACCGGCTTTATCATCCTGCCGCAGGCGCTCCGCATGGTCATTCCGCCCCTGGTCAACACCTTCATCGGCTCGTTCAAGGACACCTCGCTGGTGCTGATCATCGGGCTGTTCGACCTGCTGACCATGGGCACAGTCGCATTGAGCGATCCGCCCTGGCAGAGCTTCTCGACCGAGGTCTATCTGACGCTTGCCGTGATCTACTTCGTCTTCTGCTTCGCCATGTCGAAATACAGCCGCGGATTGGAGCGTGAGCTCGCCCGCGCCCACCGCCGCTAAGCCGCGCCGCCGCCCCACCGAAGCCCGCAAGGAACGCCACAATGAGTCAGGCCGTCCACAACATCCCGCACATGGCCGACACCCAGGCCCCGCCGGCCATCGTGCTCGACAAGGTCAACAAGTGGTACGGCGCGATGCATGTGCTGCGCGATGTGTCGCTGACCATCGCCGAGAAGGAGCGCGTCGTGGTGTGCGGTCCATCCGGCTCCGGCAAGTCCACCATGATCCGCTGCATCAATCGGCTGGAGACGCACCAGGAAGGTCACATCATCGTTGACGGCACCGAACTGACCGACGACACCCGCGCGCTGGATACCATTCGCCGCGAGGTCGGCATGGTGTTCCAAAGCTTCAACCTGTTCCCGCATTTGACCATCCTGGAGAACTGCACGCTGGCGCCAATCTGGGTGCGCAAGATGCCGAAGGCGGATGCGGAAGAACTGGCGATGAACTTCCTCACCCGCGTGAAGATCCCCGAGCAGGCGAAGAAATACCCCGGCCAGCTCTCCGGCGGTCAGCAGCAGCGTGTGGCGATCGCTCGCGCGCTGTGCATGCGGCCAAAAATCATGCTGTTCGACGAACCGACCTCGGCGCTCGATCCGGAGATGATCAAGGAGGTGCTGGACACCATGATCCAGCTTGCCGAGGACGGCATGACCATGGTCTGCGTGACGCACGAGATGGGGTTCGCCCGCCAGGTCGCCGACCGCGTGGTGTTCATGGATCGCGGCGAGATTGTCGAGAGCGGCACGCCGCTGCGCATGTTCGAGGACCCGCAGACCGACCGGCTGAAGTTGTTCCTCAGCCAGATCCTGCGCGGACATTGAGCGCGGCGCGAACCATCCGCGCTGTCGACCTTGGTTTTTGCTCGTGTTATGCTTGTTGGCGCGACCAGGGTGCGCGGCAGGCGGGCCTGAACGACTTAGGCGCCGATCAGCAATGACCGCTCCGATGGCGCTGGCATGGGATCAGGCGGGTGGGCCCTGGCGTGTTGCGATTTGGCAAGCAAGTAATCAAGTGCACACAGAGTTACACGGAATTTTCTCAGAGTTTCACCGAGCAAGCAAGCAATGGCGCTTCGCGCAACGATTCTTGCTTCTTTCGCGCGAAGCGCATCAATACTTCTCTCGTGGAACTCTGTGAAAACTCCGTGTGACTCTGTGTGCACGTGATTGCTTGCTTCTTCTGCTTCGATCCCCAACAACACGCGTCGAACGCCTACGCCGTGCCCAGTCGCCGGAGCGGCAGCAGGCACAGCAGCGCCACGACCGCCGCGAGCCCGAGGCCGCCGAAGATCGCCGGCGCCGGCAAGCTCGCCACCAATGGCGCCGCGGCAGTTGGCGCGACGGCCTGCGCCAACAGTTGCGGCAGCGCCAGCCGGCCGAGCCGAGTGGCATAGCCGCGCGGACCGAACAGGAACATTGGCAGCGTGCCGCGGCTGATCGTCAGGATGCCGTTGCTCATGCCGTAGGCAACCGCGAAGCCGACCGCCGGACCGCCGAGCAACAGCGAGGCAACACCCAGCGGCAGCAACGCCGCACCCATCCACGACCCCGTCAGCGGGTCGATCCAGCGCCCGAACAGCCATTCCAGGACGCGGCCAAAGACCTGCGACGGCCCGAACAGCGCCGCGACGCCCACCGCCGCCACCGCGTCCAATCCGACGCCGTGCAGCAGGGTCAACGCATGCACTGACACCACGGCGCTGACCGCCGCGCGCACGCAGAAGAACGCTCCCAGCAACAGCAGCACGAACAACCCGCCGTGGCTGGTGGTCCCGGTCGTCGCGGTGGTGGGCAGGACGGGTGCAGCCGGTGCCGCGCGCGGAATCAGCGTCAGGATCAGCGGCAGGTTCATCGCAAGCTGGACACCGGCATAGATCGCCGCGGTGGCGCGCCAATCGAAGCGGTGGATCAGCGCCACCCCAGCAGGCCAGCCGATCGTGGACGCGAACCCGGCAAGCAGCGTAACGCCGACGATCGCCGGCCGCGCCTGCGATCCCAGCAGCCCGCCGATGGTGGCGAAGGCGGCGTCGTACAGCCCCATCGCCATGCCGGCGCCAATCACCGTCCAGGCCGCATACCAACCGACCAGTCTCGGCCAGGCGCCCAGCATCAGCAGCCCCGCCGCCATCACCACCGTGCCGGTCGCCAGCGCCCCCCGCCCGCCGTGCCGGTCGATCCAGGCACCCACGCGCGGCGATACCAATCCCGCCACCAGCAGCGACCAGGAATACCCGACCAGCAGTTCAGTCGTGGAGCAGCGCAACGTGGCGGCGGCCGGGCCGATGATCACCGCCGGGAGATAGAACGTGGTGGCCCAGGCCAGAGTCTGGGTGAACCCAAGCACCAGCGCGAGTCGGCGAGAAGCGGTCATCTGCCCAGCATGCGCGCGGTCCGGTGCGCGGGCTACGCGGTGCCCTCGCCGATTGGCGGCACTTGTCCGGTCATCCCGGCCAACACCTCCGCTATATGGCGCGCCTGGGTGGCATGCCCCTCGCGTTTCAGCCGGCCTGCGATGTTCAGCAGGCAGCCGAGATCGCCGGCCAGCACGGTCTCGGCCCCGGTCGCGGCGATGTCGGCGGTCTTGTCGGAGACCATGCGCACCGAGATGTCGGGGTATTTCACGCAGAACGTGCCGCCGAACCCGCAGCAGACCTCGGGATCAGCCATTTCCGTGACGGTGGCGCCGACCGCTTCCAGCAACCGGCGCGGCTGATCCTTGATCGCCAGTTCGCGCAAACCGGAGCAACTATCGTGATAGGTGACCGGGCCGCCCCGATAGCGTGCCGCCGGCCGGGTGAGGCCGCGCACATCGGTCAGGAAGCTGATCAGCTCGAAGGTCTTCGCCGCAAGCGCGTCGGCGCGGGCACGCAGGTTTGGGTCGTCGTCGAACAGGTGCGGCAGGTGGTGCTTCAGCATGCCGCCGCAGGACCCGGACGGAACCACGATATAGTCGTAGCCGCCAAACGTCTCGACGATGCCGCGAGCCAGATCGCGCGTGGTTGCGCGATCGCCAGAGTTGTATGCGGGCTGGCCGCAGCAGGTTTGCGCGCGCGGAACCTCCACCTGGCAGCCGGCCTCCTCCAGCAGGCGGATGGCGGCAAACCCGACCGTGGGGCGGTAAAGGTCCACCAGGCAGGTGACGAACAATGCGACGCGAGGCTTCGTGTCCGGCATGGCGGCGATCCTACAAGCACGATCCGGTCCCGCCTATCGCGTACCGGCTGGCGTGCACGCCGGCGGCAGGGAGCCGGATGGCACTTGGATTGCCGGTGCCGGTTGCAAACCAAGACTCTGCCGGGGATTGGACCCGGCCAGCCCCCTATGCTACGGCCGATCCATGTCCCAATCCGACTCCAGCCCGCTGATCGTCGTTCTGAACGGCCCGAACCTCAACATGCTCGGGCTGCGCCAGCCGCACATCTACGGGTCCGATACGCTCGACGACGTCGAAGTGCTCTGCGCCGAGACCGGCGAGGCGCTGGGCCTGGCTATCGACTTCCGCCAGACCAACGGCGAGGGCGAGCTGGTCACCTGGGTGCAGGAATGCCGCGGCCGCGCCGCCGGGATCGTGATCAACCCGGCGGGCTACAGCCACACCTCGGTCGCACTGCTGGACGCACTGCTGGCGGTCGAGCTGCCGGTGATCGAGGTGCATATCAGCAACATCCACCGCCGCGATGCGTTCCGCCACCATTCCTATGTCTCGCAGGCGGCCACCGGGGTGATCTGCGGCTGCGGCATCCAGGGCTATGCGCTGGCGCTGACCGCGATCGCCGATCTGGTGCAGAACCGCGCATGAGGGTCCCGGCATGAGCAGCATCGCATGAGCCGTATTCCGTTCGATGCGGATGCGATACGCGCGCTCGCGGCAATCCTGACCGAAACCGGCTTGACCGAAATCGAGCTGGCAGAGCGGGACAGCCGCATCCGCGTGGTGCGTGCCGCGCCGGTCGCCGGTGTCGCGCCGCCACCTGCCGCTACCCCTGCCGTTGTCTCGGTCGTTCCGGTGGCGCCGTCGGCAGCGGCACAGGCGGCCGAGGACGCCCATCATCCGGGCGCGGTGACCAGCCCGATGGTCGGCGTCGCCTACCTGGCGCCCGAGCCTGGCGCGCCGGTGTTCGTCAGCGTCGGCCAGGCCGTCACCGCCGGACAGACCCTGCTGCTGATCGAGGCGATGAAGACCTTCAATCAGATCCGGGCGCCGAAGGCGGGCAAGGTCACGCGGATCCTGATCAGCAACGGCTCGCCGGTCGAGTACGGCGAGGCGTTGATGATCCTGGAATGATCCGGTGTTCCAGAAAATCCTCATCGCCAACCGGGGCGAAATAGCGCTTCGCATCCAGCGTACTTGCCGCGAACTCGGCATCCCGACCGTCGCCGTCCATTCCACCGCCGACTCGGAAGCGATGCATGTGCGGCTGG
>DASRQX010000388.1:0-4332 GCA_035696165.1 Acetobacteraceae bacterium
GCACGCTTGGCGCCGACCCGCCCATGGGCTATGCGGCAGCGCCCGGGGGGAAGCCAACCGGGGAAAGCCGCAGGAGGGAAGCCAACGGGTGCTGCGCTACATCGCCTCGCGACTGGTCATTGCCGCGGCGATGGTGCTGCTGGCCACGCTGATCATCTTCCTGATCGCCAACACGGTGCCGGGCGACCCGATACTGACGCAGCTAGGCGACATCGCCGCCAACAACCCGGCGATCGTCGAGGCATACCGCCACAAATGGGGCCTCGATCTGCCGATGTGGGACCGTTACTGGATCTTCCTGCGCGGCCTGACGCATTTCGATCTCGGCATCTCGATCTCCTCGCAGCGCCCGGTGATCGAGGATATCGCGCAATACGCCCCTGCCACGATCGAACTCTCCACCGTCGCCTTCCTGCTGTCGTTGGTGTTCGGCCTGCCGCTGGGCGTGCTCGCCGCGATGAAGCGCGATTCCTGGATCGACCACCTTGCCCGCGCCGTGTCGCTGACCGGCGTGTCCGCGCCGACCTTCTGGCTGGCGTTCATCATGCTGGCGGTATTCTACGGCTGGCTGGGCTGGGCGCCCGGCCCCGGGCAGATCGGCAGCGACCAGTTCCCGCCGCCCGAGGTCACCGGCTTCATGCTGATCGACGCCCCGCTGGCCGGCCAATGGGACACGTTCTGGGACGCGCTGGCGCATCTTGTGCTGCCGTCGATCGTGCTGGCGTCTTCGACGATGGGCCTGATCACCCGCACCACTCGCGCCGCCATGCTGGAGGCCCTGTCGCAAGACTACATCCGCGTCGCCCGCGCCAAGGGCCTGCTGCGCCGCGCCATCATGCTGGGCCACGCGCTGCCGAACGCGCTGCTGCCGGTGGTCACGCTGGGCGGCCTGGCGTATGCGCAACTGCTGACCGGCACGGTGCTGACCGAAACGATTTTCTCCTGGCCCGGGCTGGGCCGCTACACGTTCCAGAGCGCGGTGATCCTGGATTTCCCGGCGATCATGGGCATTACGCTGGTGGTGGCAATCGTCTACGTGATCGTCAACCTTGTTGTCGACGTGTCCTACGCGATGCTCGATCCGCGTGTGATGCGGAAATGACGCTGTCTTCTTCCGATGGCGTATTGACGGACGCCGCGGCGGCGACGCTGGCGGCCGACGCGACAGGCTCCGCCGCCGGGCGGCGCAAGCGCTGGCTGCGGCGCTACCTGCTGCCCGCGTTGGGCGGCGCGGTCATCGTGGCATGGGCGCTGGCCGCCTTGCTGGCGCACTGGATCACGCCCTATGCGCCGGACACGGTGAACGTCGCCGGCCGCCTTGCCGAACCGTCGCTGGCGCATTGGCTCGGCACTGACGAGCTTGGCCGCGACGTACTCACGCGCATCATCTTCGGCGCGCGCACCTCGCTGACGGTGGGCTTCACCGTGGTGCTGATCGGCGGCGGGCTCGGCACGCTGGTCGGCGCCGTTGCCGCCTATGCGCGCGGCTGGGCCGAGGAAATCCTGATGCGCGCCACCGACCTGATGTTCTGCTTCCCGCCGATCATTCTGGCAATGGCGATCGCCGCGGCACTGGGCATCGGCACGCGCAACACGGTGATCGCCATGCTTGTGGTGTGGTGGCCAAAGTTCGCCCGGCTGGCGCGCAGCCTCGTGCTCGGCCAGCGCTCACTGGAATACGTTGCGGCGGCGCGCACCATCGGCTTTCCGCCCACCCACATCCTGTTTCGCCAAATTCTGCCGAACGCACTCGGACCGTTGGTGGTGCTGATCACGCTCGATCTCGGCAACGCCATACTGGTCTTTGCCGGATTGTCGTTCCTGGGTCTCGGCGTAGTGCCGCCGACGCCGGAATGGGGGTCCATGGTGTCGGAAGGCCGCGAGCTGGTTTCGCAATGGTGGGTGGCGACGTTCCCGGGCCTCGCGATCCTGACCGTGGTGATCGGCTTCAACTTCGTGGGCGACGGTTTTCGCGATTGGCTCGATCCGCAAGCGAGACGGCGCTGATATGCCAGTAGGGGAAATTCCACCCGTCGTTGAACCGCTGCTACAAGTCAGCGACCTGCGCACCTGGTTCTTCACCGATGCCGGCGTCGTCCGCGCGGTGGACGGTGTCAGCTTCACGCTGAACCGTGGCGAGACGCTGGGCATCGTCGGCGAATCCGGCTCCGGCAAGAGTGTCGCGGCGAAGTCGGTCATGAACCTGCTGGAGGAACCCGCGCGCATCGTCGCCGGATCGATCCGCTTCCATGGCGAGGAGATCACCGCCCTCCCCGAGGACGAACTTCGGAAAATCCGCGGCGCCGAGATCGCCATGGTGTTCCAGGACCCGATGACCTCGTTGAACCCGGTGCTGCGCATCTCGCGCCAGCTGATCGAGACGATGACCGCGCACGGCCGCTTCACATCGGAGGCGGCACGAACCCGCGCCGCGTCGCTGCTGGGCCGCATGGGCATCGCCGGGCCGGAGCGGGTGTTGGATTCTTGGCCGCACCAGTTCTCCGGCGGGATGCGCCAGCGGGTGATGCTGGCGATGGGTTTCGCCAACGAACCGTCGCTGATCTTGGCCGACGAACCCACGACGGCGCTGGACGTAACGATCCAGGCACAGATCCTGGACCTGCTGCGCGCACTGAACGCCGATCTCGGCACCGCGGTGATCCTGATCAGCCACGATTTGGGGGTGATCGCAACGATCTGCTCGCGCGTGCTGGTGATGTATGCCGGCGAGGTGGTGGAGGAAGGCCGCCCGCGGGACCTGCTGACCGATCCGCGCCATCCCTACACCTGGGCCCTGCTGCACGCCGCGCCGCGCATGGACGGCGCGGTCACCAGCGACCGGCGGCTGGCGACGATCGAGGGCCAGCCGCCCGATGCCCGAGCCTGGCCCGACGGTTGCCGCTTTCGCGCGCGATGCCCCTTCGCCATCGATGCCTGCGCGGAACATCCTGAATTGTTGCCGATCGACGATGATCGCAGCGCCCGTTGCTGGGTGACGCAGGGCGGCGCGATCCTGTCGCCTCCTCCGCCGCGCATCGCCGTGGACGCAACCGCGTCCCGCCAGGACGCCTCGCCGGCACCGCTGCTGAATGTGCAAGACCTGGTCAAGCATTTCGAGCTGCCGCGCGAGAACTTCCTGGAACCGCGCCGCATGCTGCGCGCGGTGGACGGCGTGGACCTGGAGGTCTTCCCCGGCGAAACCGTGGGGCTGGTCGGTGAATCCGGTTGCGGCAAGTCAACGATCGCACGCCTGTTGATGCGGCTGGAGGAACCCACCGCCGGGCGCATCGTGTTCGACGGCCAGGACATCTCGCACGCCTCGCAGTCGGCCATCCGACCGTTGCGCCGGCGGATGCAGATGATCTTTCAGGACCCGTATGCCTCGTTGAACCCGCGCATGACGGTGGGCGAGATCCTGGCCGGACCGCTACGTCTGCACGGGCTGGCGCATGGTGCCGCGCAGGTCCGTGAGCGCGTCGGCGAACTGCTGAACCTGGTCGGGCTGCCGCCGGAGGCCGTCGTGCGATTTCCGCACGAATTTTCCGGCGGCCAGCGCCAGCGCATCTCGATCGCGCGTGCCCTGGCGGTGGAACCGGTGTTCGTGGTCGGCGACGAGCCGATCTCCGCGCTGGACGTGAACATCCAAGCGCAGATCATCAACCTGATGATCGGGCTGCAGGAACGGCTGCGCCTGACCTACCTGTTCATTGCGCACGACCTTGCCGTGGTGCGGCATATCTCCGACCGCATCGTCGTGCTTTATCTCGGCCGCGTGGTGGAGACGGCGCCGGCCGCCGAATTGTTCCGCCGCCCGCTGCATCCCTACACCGCGAGCCTGATCTCGGCCGTTCCGACATTGGATGCGACGGGAGCCCGGCAGCGGATCGTGCTGAGCGGCGAGGTACCAAGCGCGATCAATCCACCGTCGGGCTGCCATTTCCGCACGCGATGCCCGGCGGCGGCGGGGCGCTGTGCGGCCGAGGCACCTGTGTTGGCCGAGGTCGCTACCGGCCATCGAGTGGCGTGCCATTTTCCGGGCGCGGTGATGGCCGCCTGACTCGGGCGCCTGCATATTATTCGTTTCTACACCATGCTGATACAACCGGAGGCCCCGGCGCCTGAAAGCTTGACCCGCCGGCGCTGCCCTCCCCTCCGTCATGCCGGCGAATACCACGACTTGCCTTTGTTGCAACAAAGGCAAGAACCTATGCGGGTGGGAGTGGCAGCCAGGCGCTGGATCGGGTTCGATATGCGTCCCACAGCACGAGGGAGCAACCGATGCGTATCGAGACCCAACCGCAAGACCACCCGACCGCCACCACGGGGGAGACT
>DASRQX010000389.1:0-4588 GCA_035696165.1 Acetobacteraceae bacterium
CTCAGCGCCGGGCGCTACGTCGCGGTGCGCGGCGGCCCGAAATACCTGGCGCTGTACGAACTGGAAGACCACCACGTGATGAAGAGCGCGGCCTTCATCGATGAGGTGCGCTACAAACCCTCGCCCGACCGGCAGCGCGTATCCGGCGGCACCGCCGGCCACAACTTCATCCTGAACCTGTACCGCCAGATATTCCCGGCCCGGACCAACCCGGCCGAAGCAACGATGGGTCCGTCACCCGTCCTGCAGATGGGCCGCATCGACGTGCCCGCCCACTACGACGAGGAATTCAACGACTGGTACAACACCGCCTACATTCCGCCATATCTCCAGGTCCCCGGTGTGCTGCGTGCCCGCCGCTTCACCGCGATCGAGGGCCAGCCGAAATACCTGACCCTCTACGAATTCGCCGACACCAACGTGCCCGACACGTCGGCCTGGGACGAAGCCCGCACCTCGAACCCATGGAGCGATCGCATCCGCCCGATCATGCGCCACGACAAGGGCTCTCCGGGTGTCTACCGGCGTATCTTTCCGGCCTGATACAACCCGCGCTATCATTCGCCCATCAACGCAAGGCCCGCGCCTGAACGCGGGTCGGATGGGAGGATACGATGCACGCTTCCGGCCCCACCCGGGCAAGCCTGCTCGTGGGCGCATTCCTGCTCGCCACCGCTCAGGACGCCCGCGCCGACCTGGTGCTGTCGTCGAACGACGGCCACACGGTGATGGACGCGCAGAAGAACCTGGCGGCACCCGCTCAGGTAACGCCCGACACCCTCAGCCTGATCGACGTGTCGCGCTATCCGCCGACCGTCAAGGCAACGATCGAGGTGCCCGGCAGCGTCGTCGGTCCGCCGATGGCGGTGTGGATCGCCAAGGACGAAAGCTGGGCCATCGTCACCTCGGCGAGCAAGGCCGATCCGGGCGGAAAATTCGGTATCGCACCGGATGACCGGGTCAGTGTGATCGACCTTACCGCCGCGCCGCCCAAGATCGTCCAAAGCACCAATGCCGGCGCCGGCGCCACGATGGTGCGGCTGTCGCCCGACGGGACCGTGGCCCTGATCGCCAACCGAGCCGAGGGCACGCTCTCGGTGTTCAGTGTCAAGGACAAGCGGCTGGCGCCGGTGGGCAAGATCGACCTCGGCAACAAGGCGTCGCTGCCGAGCTCTGTCCTGTTCGTCAATGCAACGACAGCGCTGCTGACGCGCGGCGGCGACAACATGGTGAGCCTGCTGCACCTCAGCGGAACGACCGTCACCATCGACCCGCGCCCGATCACCACGGCGATCGCACCCTATACGATGGACATCAACGCAGCGGGCACGCTGGCGGCGGTGTCCAACATGGGCCGCGGCGACGGCGACGAGGACTCGGTCAGCCTGATCGACCTGACCGGCAAGACATTCCGCACGGTGGCATCCTACAGCGTGCCGAGCGGGCCGGAGCCGCTGAAGTTCTCGCCCGACGGCAAGTACCTGGCGGTCGGCGCACAGAACGGCTCGACCAAGCTGCGCAGCCACCCGTTCCACCATGACAAAGGCATGGTCACCGTCTTCGCAGTCCAGGGCATCACGCTGAAGAAGCTCGCCGAGGCGCCGGTCGGGCCGTGGGCCGAGGGGCTCGCCTTCTCCCGCGACGGCAAGACACTGCTGGTCCAAAGCATGCAGGACCGCGAGATCGACGTGTTCCGCTGGGACGGCAAGACACTGACACCGGGCAAGCCGTTGGTGATCAAGGACGCCGGGCCGGAGAGTTTCGCGACCTCCTGGCCGTAGCGCGGGTGGCCGTAGGGTGGGCTGGCCGCAGCGCGGGGTGGTCGCAGCGTGGGCGGGCCACCGGGCGCGTTCACCATGGCACGCGCTGGCCGGAGTGGCGGGCCTCGCCAACGCGGCCCGGCCTTTGCCCAACCGCGCGATTTACCTTGCGTTCATCTCCCCGCCGCATGATATGGCGCAGTAGGGAGCGAAGTGCGCGATTGGCGCTCTGCCGAACCCAGCCAGCCACCCGGGAAGTCTCGGCCAAACCATGTTCAGCCGGCATATGTTCAGCTGGCCGGGACGCGGGTAGGCGCATGGCGATCCGCCGCTCGGCCGCAGGCCAGTCCACCCGACGATGGTAGCGTGTCGGTAACCCGACGCGCGCCATACTCGACCAACGCCAAACTTGACCAACGCTAGACAGGGACCGGCCGCATGAGCACGCTCCACACCAGCATACGCCACATGATCAAACCTGGTCCGGAGTATGCCGACGACGTGGCCTACCCCTCCAGCATCGGCTTCGTGGCGGTGCACCTGGGATGCCTCGCGGTTTTCTACAGCGGCCTGACCCTGCCCACGGTGATGCTCGGCGTGGCGCTCTACCTGGTGCGCATCTTCGCGATCGGCGCGGGCTATCATCGCTACTTCGCGCATCGCTCGTTCCGGACCGGGCGGGTGTTCCAGTTCTGCCTGGCCTTCCTGGCACAAACCTCCGCCCAGCGTGGCGCCCTGTGGTGGGCCGCCATGCATCGCCGCCACCACAAATGCTCAGATACCGAGGCCGACGTGCACTCGCCGGTCGTGCGCGGCTTCCTCTACGCGCATCTCGGCTGGATCTTCGTGCCGCGCAACACTGACACCGACTATGATACCGTGCGCGACCTGGCCCGGTACCCGGAGCTGATGTTGCTCGACAAGTACCACTACGCGCCGTCGATCCTGCTTGGCGTGGCAAGCTGGGCGATCGCGGGCTGGCCGGGCCTCGTCGTTGGCTTCTTCTGGAGCACGGTGGTGCTGTGGCACGCAACCTTCAGCATCAACTCGTTGGCCCACTTGGTAGGCCGGCGGCGCTACGTCACCGGCGACCAATCGCGCAACAATTGGCTGCTGGCGCTGCTGACGATGGGCGAAGGCTGGCACAACAACCATCACGCCTATCAGGCGTCGGCGCGGCAGGGGTTCCGCTGGTGGGAATATGACGCGACGTATTATGTGCTGTGCGCCATGTCATGGGTCGGGCTGGTGTGGGACCTGCACGTCCCGCCCGAATCAGTCATCCGCGGCGAGCACAGACTGGGGACCCTGGTGATCGACAAGGTGGCGTGCCAGCTTGCGGCGACGTTCCCAATCAAATCCCTCGCCAGCCAGGCGCTTGAGACGTTGGCGCACTCGCCGGGCTGGATCGAACTGAAGGCGCGGCTGCTCTCCGCCAGCGAGCGCGCGGAGGCATTCTGGAACGAGATCGAGCTGCAGCCTGTCCCGACGCTTGATGAGGTTCGCCGCTACGCCCGCGCGCGCCTCGCCCAGACCCCGTCGCTGGACGAGATCGCGGTGTCCACGCGGCGGCGATTGCTGGAGCTGGTGCATTCGCGATTGATCGAAGCGATGGCACCTTCCGCCGTCAGTCCATGACCGGGTGAAAGCAGCGCCCCGTTTACCTCGCCCGCTCTTCGCGGGAGAGGTCGAGGCGCGAAGCGACGAGGGTGAGGCTCTGGTGCGAGCAAGACCCTCGCCCGCCTCGCTCCGCTCACCGACCTCTCCCCGAAGAGCGGGAGAGGTGTACAACAACCGCACCAGTTCCGCAGACAATGAATCCGCCGAAGCTTCAGGTCGCCAACCGCGCCGGATCAAGATTGTTGCGCCACGCCACCGTCGCCGACAACGGCCACAGGGCGAAGCCCTTTGCGGCGAGCGTTGGCAGCCAGACCTCAAGCGCCGCCAGGGTACGTGGCCGAGGGTGGGCGATGGCGATTGCGTGGCCGTGGCGGCGGGCGAAGGCCTCGGTCGCGGCGAGCTGGCCCCAGATCACCGCCGGTTTGGCTGAATTGTCGATGAACACGTCGCGAGCGGCGGCCGGCACGCCAGCCAGTTCCGCGCAACACAGCGCGACGCTGTGCGGTACCACGACGCTGTCCAGGAACAGCATGCCGTGGTCCTGCACCACGCGCGCCATCAGTTCCATCAGCAGCGGGTCGCGCGTGGCGACCGTTCCCATGTGGTTGTTCACGCCAACAATGCTGGGCACCGCGGCGATGGCGTCGCGCAGTCGCGCCCGGTTGACATCAGGCGGCAGGTCGATGCGCAACGGGTCCGGTCCGGTCTGCGCGATACTCTCAGTGTGGGCCTGCATCGGCATGTGCAGCACCGCCTCGTGCCCGCGGACGCCCGCCTCGGCGACCTTGGTCGGCAGGTCGCGCGCGAAGGGGAACCATGCGAGGGTCAGCGGCCCCGGCAGCGCCACCGCCTGCGCGGTATATGGATGCATCACGCCCATGTCGTCGATCACCAGGGTGATCGCAGGCCGGCCATCCAACGCCGGGGCGGCCACCGCATTGCGCCGCCAGGGCGGCGGAACGTCGACCGGAGCCGACGGCGCAACCGGTGTCGCCTGGCTGGGGTCCAGTTCGATGAGCATCGATTGGGAGTGCGCCGGCAGGCCGGGGATCAGGGCAGCGGTGGCAATCGCGCCAGTGACAAAGCGACGACGGGGCAGGATCATGTGGGGAGCTTCACGGAAGTGACTCGGAATCGCACCAAGGCAGCGACATCCTCGCACGAATGTAACTGCCGCGCGAGATGATTGTCGCGGTCAAGACGGCAAC
>DASRQX010000390.1:0-1542 GCA_035696165.1 Acetobacteraceae bacterium
AGGCATGGGACCGATGGAAAGAAGTTTCTCCGGTCGCCCGGATCGTCGACCTCGGGATCTTCGCACTCGGACTAGGATTCGCGCTGTCGGTGATATTTGGCGTGGCGCCCCCTCCTCACGACTCCCCTCATTTTCCTGCCATCGAGGTCTTGCGCCGATTCGTCCTGATTCCCTACCAGATCCGGGAACTTTGGGGATGGAGAGTGTCATGGGGATGGAAGCGGCGGACCCGCGCGAGGGCGGACGGCTGAAGGACATCCGCGCGTTTATTGACAGCCTGTACGGCCACGACCTGCACGCCAAGCGCGTAGCCTCGCTCGCCGCGGCAACATTGGGCGTCATGACCGGCGCATCGCTCGCCGTCGCGATGATCGGCCAAGCCCTGGCGCAGGCACGCGGTCTGGTGACCAAACACGCGATCAAGCAGGTCGATCGCCTGCTCGGCAACGTCGGCATCGACGTCTGGGAGAGCTTCGGCCGCTGGGTGCCACATCTGGTGGGGTCGCGCACCGACATCGTCGTTGCCATGGATTGGACCGACTTCGACGGCGACGGCCAGGCTACGCTCGCGCTCAATCTGGTGACCGAGCATGGCCGGGCGATGCCGCTGTTGTGGCTGTCGATGTGGAAAGACGAACTGAAGGACCAGCGTAACGATATCGAAGATACTTGTCTGCGGCGTTTGTCGGAGGTCCTCCCGCCAGGCTGCCGGGTGACCATCCTGGCCGATCGCGGTTTCGCCGACCGCAAACTGTTCGCTTATCTGGCTGGGCTCGGCTTTGCCTATGTTATCCGCTTGCGCGGCAACATCCACGTCACTGACGTCTCCGGCGAGACCCGGACCGCGGCGCACTGGGTTGGCAGATCAGGCCGGGCACGCAAGCTGCGCGGCGCTCGCGTCACCGCCTCGCACGCCTATCAGGTCGGCGCTGTGGTGTGTGTGCACGCACGCGACATGAAGGAGCCGTGGTGCCTGGCGGCCAGTGACGCCGAGGCGCCCACGGGGACGCTGATCAAGCAATACGCGAGGCGCTGGACCATCGAGCCCAGCTTCCGAGACACCAAGGACCTGCGCTTTGGCATGGGGATGGCCGAGATCCGCATCGCGGAGCCGGAACGGCGGGACCGGCTGCTGCTGATCAGCGCGTTCGCGATGCTGCTGCTGACCATGCTCGGGGCGGCGGGCGAGAGCCTGGGGATGGACCGGTTGCTCAAGTCCAACACTTCAAAGACCCGCACACACTCGCTGTTCCGCCAGGGGTGCATGCTCTACGAACTGATCCCGAACATGCCGCAGCATCGGCTGCTGCCGTTGATGCAGCGGTTCATAGAAATGCTGGTCAGCAGTGGGATGTTTGGCCGATTTCTATCGGTGGCGGAATGAGGGGATGGGTGAGCCCCATGATCTCAAATCAGAAACGGATACAGCCCGAACAGGGTCGCCAGAACCAGTATCCCGCCATCGCGCTCCTGCACGTCGGCCGGATGAACCACGGCGTGCATCAGCAATCCCTCGGTATCCACCAGGATATGTCGCTTCTT
>DASRQX010000391.1:0-7880 GCA_035696165.1 Acetobacteraceae bacterium
GCACATGATCATTTCGGAAAGCATCCCCAGCACCAGCCGCGGCAAGCTGGTGCTCGCCGCGTTCGCGTTCCAGGCGGTGGGCGCGCTTGGCGGCACTGCGGTCGGCTATTTCGTCCTGGTCGCCGACCCCAGCCTGGATGCCTGGCGCTGGATGTATGCCACCGCCATCATCCCCGCCGTGCTCGTCACCGTCGGCCGGTTCTTCATCCCGGAAAGCGCTAACTGGCTGCATATCCGCGGCGCGACCCAAAAGGCGGAGGCGGCGGCACAGCGCCTGCTGCTGCGTAAGCCGGTCTATCCCGGCACCATCACCCTGGTGCAGGCCGCCGCCGCCAACGCCGAGGGACATGGCAAGGGCGGTTTTTTGGCCCTGTTCAACGCCCGCAATCGCCGCGCTACCATCTTCGCTTCGGTGCCCTGGTTCATCCAGGATCTCGGCACCTACGGCATCGGCATCTTCACCCCCACCATCCTGGCCGCCGCCCTGGGCAGTTCGGCCGATCACGTCCGCAGCGTCAGCGACCTGATCCTGAACGACATCCTGGCCGCCAAGGGCGCGGCGATGATCACCACGCTGCTGATCATCGGCATCGCTTTCGCGGTCGTCCTGGCGGACATCGTCGGCCGCATCTGGCTCCAAGTGCTCGGCTTCATCGGCTGCGCCGCCGGGCTGTTCATCGCCTCGATGGCCACCAACTTCGCCAGCGGCAGCCAAACCACGGTGATCTTCATCGGATTCATGCTGTTCAACTTCATGACCAACATCGGCCCGAATGCGCAGACCTACCTGCTTGCCGGCGAGGTGTTTCCCACCGAAATCCGCGGCACCGGTGCGGGCTTCGCGGCGGCCGTTGGCAAGATCGGCGCCGTGTCCACCGCTTTCCTGTTCCCCATCCTGCTCGCCGGGATCGGAACCAGTGCGCTGCTCTACATCCTGGTCGGAACTTCTCTCCTCGGCGCCGTGGTCACCTGGGCCTACCGGATCGAGACCAACGGCGTGAGCCTCGCGGAGATCGGCCGTTGAGCGCCGATGTGCCGGCCGGGCGCCAGACGCCGCAACGCCGCCCTGAAGTCAGACAGGTAGTCAGACAGAAAGACATGAGCATGTCCAATGGGATCCTCCCATCGCGTCCATCGCGCGCGTTGCACGCACTGCCCCGCCCGCGTGTGTTGCACATAATGCGCCGCCCGCGTGCGTTGCACGCATTGCACCGGATTTGCGCATCGCTGCTGGCCGCCAGCCTTGGCCTCGCCGTCCTGGCGCCCCACACCGGCCGCGCCGCGGACCTTGCGCTGACCGAGACCGGCTCGACGCTGCTGCAGCCGCTCTTTGCCATCTGGGTCGCCGACTACACCAAGACCCATCCGGGCGTCGCGATCACGATCGCAGGCACTGGCTCCGAGGCGGGTATCACACAAGCCGTTGGCGGTGCCGTGCGGATCGGCGCCTCGGACGCCTATATGTCGGATGCCCAGATCCGCCAGAACCCTGACATCATGAACATTCCGCTGGCGATCGCAGCACAAACGATCAACTACAACCTGCCCGGCCTCAACACGGCCAACCTCAAGCTCGACGGCCCGACTCTCGCCGGCATCTACACCGGCGCCATCCGCGATTGGGACGCGCCGGCGATCTCCGCACTCAATCCCGGCGTGACCCTGCCGCACCATGCGATCATCCCGGTGCACCGCGGTGAGGGCTCGGGCGACACCTTCGTGTTCACCCAATTCCTGACGTTCTCGACTTCGTCCTGGGAAGACGACAAGGGATACGGCACCACGATCGACTGGCCCGCCGTGCCGGGCGGCCTGGCCGCGATCGGCAATGACGGCATGGTCAAGACCATCCAGGCCACCCCCTATTCCATCGGCTATGTCGGCGTGAGCTTCAGCGACGCAATCGCCGCCGCCGAGCTCGGTACCGCGGCGCTGAAGAACAATGCCGGCCTGTTCGTGCTGCCGACCAAGGAGGGCATCACCGCCGGAGCCGCGGCGCTCGGCCCGAGGACGCCGCCGGATGAGCGCCTGACCCTTGCGTTTGCGCCGGGCGACACGTCGTACCCGCTGGTCAGCTACGAATATGCCGTGGTGTCAAAGAAGCAGCCGGACGCGGCAACGGCGGCGGCTCTGCGGCGGTTCCTGCTGTGGTGCATCGAGCCGTCCGAGGACAAGGCCGCACTGCTGGACCAGGTCCATTTCATTCCGCTGCCGGCGCATACGTGGGAGCTGAGCCAGGCACAGATCCAGCTGATCAAGTGACCCGCGCATCGTCATTGCAAATGTCACTGTCACCGCGGGTCTCGCTGTCATTGCGGGCGTAACGAAGCAATCTCCCGCCCGATCGCGCGCCATCGTGGGGATTGCCGCGTCGGTTGTTTCTCGCAACGACAGTGGACCAGCAGATCGTCCGCCTTCTCTCCTTTCAGCAGCCCGCGTTCACCCGATTGCCCTGCCCTGCCGACCAGCCATCCAGC
This sequence comes from Acetobacteraceae bacterium, assembly GCA_035696165.1. GTDB lineage: Bacteria > Pseudomonadota > Alphaproteobacteria > Acetobacterales > Acetobacteraceae > Palsa-883. The sequence goes on from DASRQX010000391.1 coordinate 2,478, forward strand.
CATCCAGCCATCCAGCCATCCAGCCATTGACAACGGGGGGGGGGTCGCCCCCGTGTAATATGCAACGCCCATCAACTCGGGCAAGCGCATGTCTCAAGCGGCGGTCTACTGAGGGGGGTGGGTCATGAGCAAGCGTTCCCGCTGGGCATTGGTGGTTGCCGTATTGTGCGCCATCGGAACAATCGGGATCGCACCCGCCCATGCAAAAGGCGGCCAGTCTGGACCGAGCACGCACGCCCGACCGGCAACATTGCCACGCAGCAACGTTGCAGCACGCGTCACAGCGCGCCAGCTTGGCGCTCAGAATCGCCGCGGGCCTCGTGTTCACGCGCAATCGACGACCGTCGTGCCGGGGGGCTGGGGTTGGCCATATGAGCCACTGCTCGACACGGCGCCATTGGACACAACCCAAACCGGCACCGACGCTCCCTCCGACCCATGTGTCATCGTCATGTCCAACCCGCCGAACCGTGCGCCGAGCGGCACGGCACCGGTTGCGCCGGCGGATTACGGCTATGCAGGCTGCCATGCGATCCCCAATGGCTACCACTGTGATAACCCTGATAGCCAAGCGACTCCCTGACATTGCGACAGGTCGCCGGTCTCCGCGACGGAATGCCGGGGACCGTTGAACGAAGCAGGATTGACCAAGCTCGATGGACCGCAGGCATGCGGTCGCCGAGATCCTGTCTCGCCGTCGCTGTCGCACCAACCTTCATGAAAAATGCCGGCCGTGACGGCGATGGGCGCCGTACGTCAACACTTTCGGTCGTTGGTATCAGTCCGTCGACCGCTTGCGCGCGCCGTTCTTGCGCAGCAGGAATTCGCGGCCGAGCTTCACCATCGGCACCCCGTCATACTCGATGATGTCAGCGGTGGCATAAGTCTCATGCCATGAATCCGGAATGAAACTGCCGGTGCCCACCACATCGATCGGCGCGTGCGCATCCGCCATCACCCGGCACTTCTCCACGCCGAAACCCGAGGACGCAACAATCTTCGCCTTGAGGTATCCCGCCGCGTTCAGCGCCTCCCGTAACCGCCAGATCGCCGCGGCCGAGACGCCGGTGCCCACCAGGAAACGCAGCTCGGTGTCGCTGCGATAGCGGCGGATGGCACCTGGCGCATAACGTTCCAGCACCGCATAGCTCTCCGCGGGATCGAGGCCCTCGACGAACCGCCCGCCATGAGTGTCCAACCGGAACGACATCATCCCTGCCGCCACCAGGTCCGGATACCGAGCACAGACCGCAAGGGCGTCGCTAATTTCCCGACCGAAATAATCCACCAGCACCGTCATCGGCTCGTCGGGGAACGTTGCACGGAACATCTCAGCCGCGCGTAATGTCGACCCGGCATAACCGATCAGCGAATGCGGCATGGTGCCTAGGCCGTGCGACTGGCCGAACCAATGCGCCGTGCCATCGTTGGCATTACCGACAAAACCAACCGCGCCCTCGAGCTTGGCCGCGTCGCTGCCAACGGCGGCAGCATAGGCCATCATCTCCTGCATTTCGGCTCCGGCGCAGTGCCGCGCCTCCATCGCCAAGAATCGCACCGAAGGCAGCGCCAGACACATCTGGTAGGCATTGTGCGCGGCCACCGAGGCGGGGCCGATCTTCTGCAGGAAGATCGTCTCGAGCTCCGACAGATGCACCAGGCTGCCGGTGATGTAGGCCACCGGCTCGCCGGCGCCGACCCAGGCGCCCTCCGGGTACATCACCTCGACTTCGAAACCCGCCCCGCGTGAGGCGGCGACGGTCGCCAACCAGTCCACCATCAGCCGCGGCGCGGAGATCACCGGACGGCGCATGAAAACCGCGTAGGTCACCCGCTTGTCACCGAACCGCGCCACCACGCGGCGGGTGCGGCTGAAATAGCTGTCGGTCCTGGCGGCGATGTCCGCCGCCAGATCCGTCCGCCCCGGTAATCCGTCCGCACTCATCGCCGGCGCACTACTCCGCGGCGGCCGACAGCTGGCCGCCGGCGCGACGACGCTTCAGTTCCTCGGAAACCAGGAATGCCAACTCCAGCGACTGCTCGGCGTTCAGCCGTGGGTCGCAGAAGGTCTCGTAGCGCTCGCCCAGGTTGGCCTCTGTCAGCCGGTGTGCGCCGCCGATGCATTCCGTGACGTCCTGCCCGGTCATCTCGACATGCACCCCGCCCGCCCAGGTGCCCTCGGCCGTGTGGACGTCGAAGAAGCTGCGCACCTCCGAAAGGATAGCGTCGAACCGGCGCGTCTTCACGTTGTTCGCAACCGTGATCGTGTTGCCGTGCATCGGGTCGGTGATCCACACCACCTTATGGCCGGATCGCTGCACCGCGCGCACCAGCGGCGGCAGCCGCGCGGCAATCTTGTCGGCACCCATCCGGCTGATCAGCGTCATCCGCCCAGGCACGTTCTCCGGATTAAGTGTGTCGAGGATGCGTACCAGATCGTCCGGCTCCAGCGTCGGGCCGCATTTCATGCCGATCGGGTTTCTCACGCCGCGCAGGAACTCGACGTGCCCGCCCTCAGCCTGGCGCGTGCGGTCGCCAATCCATAGGAAATGCGCCGAGCAGCCGTACCACTCGTCGGTGGTCGAATCGACGCGGGTAAGCGCCTGCTCATACGGCAGCAGCAGTGCCTCGTGTGCGACATAGAAATCCGTCTCGCGCATGTCGCGCGTAGTCTCGCTCGTCATGCCGCAGGCGGCCATGAACGACAGCGTCTCGTCGATGCGATGCGCCAGGTCGCGATAGCGCTCGGCCAGCGGTGACCGCTCCACGAAACCAAGATTCCAGCCATGCACACGATGCAGGTCGGCATAGCCGCCGGACGCAAATGCACGCAGCAGGTTCAGCTTGCTGGCGGCCTGGAAATAGCCGGTCTCCATGCGGGCCGGATCGGGCACTCGGGAGGCCGGGGTGAAGTCCGGGCCGTTGATGATGTCGCCGCGGTAGCTGGGCAGCGTCTGGTTGCCGATCGTCTCGGTGTCGGAGGAACGCGGCTTGGCATACTGGCCCGCCACGCGCCCCATCTTCACCACCGGCAAGGACGCGCCGAACGTCAATACCACCGACATCTGCAGCAGCACACGGAAACTGTCGCGCAGGATGTTCGCGGTGAAATCCGCAAAACTCTCGGCGCAATCCCCGCCTAGCAGCACAATCGCCTTGCCATAGGCCGCCGATGCAAGCTGCTCCTGCAGCCGCCGCGCCTCGCCGGCAAACACCAGCGGCGGATAACGCCCGAGCTTCTCCTCCATCGCGGCCAACGCGATCGGGTCGGGATAGGCCGGCACCTGCTGGATCGGACGGCTGCGCCATGAGTCCGGAGACCAGGCGGTCTTGCTGGCGGTCATTGCTTTCTCCTCCACCACCCAGATGAGGGCGGCCCGAGGCTTAACCAGCCCCGCGACCGCCAGTTATCCACCGAAACGCTCCGCCGCGCTACTGTGTGCCAAACCCGAAGGAAGGTCAGGGTGCTGCCCTGAAACCCGCCAGGGGGCTTTGCCCCCTGGACCCCCACCAGAGGCGGAACCCTTGGCGGGAGTCCAGAGGGCAGCGCGCTCTGGTGGGGTCCGGGGCAAAGCCCCGGCCTTGCTTCGGGCCAGGTGGGCCTTGAACCGTGGGCGGTTCCGGCGCAAGTGGTGGAGGGAAGGAGCGGTTTTATTGCCATGATCGATCCGTTTGGCAGGTCCATCACCTATTTGCGTGTGTCGGTGACTGACCGGTGCGACCTGCGCTGTGTCTACTGCATGTCGGAGGATATGCACTTCCTGCCGAAGGCGCAGGTTCTGACTCTTGAGGAGTTGGAGCGGCTGTGTGCTGCCTTCATTCGGTTAGGCACGACGAAGATCCGCCTTACGGGGGGCGAGCCGCTGGTGCGCCGCGGCGTGATGTCGCTGTTTCAGGGGTTGGGCAGCCGGATTGGTGACGGGCTGAACGAGCTGACGGTTACCACCAACGGCACGCAGCTCGCGAAGTATGCCACTCAGTTGGTCGATGCCGGGGTGCGGCGGATCAATGTTTCGCTCGACACGTTGGACCCGGCGGCGTTCACCGTGATGACGCGCTGGGGTCGGATCGAGCCGGTGCTGGAGGGGATCTTTGCTGCCAAGGCAGCCGGGCTGGCGATCAAGATCAACACCGTCGCGATGAAGGGGGTGAACGAGGACGAGTTCGACCGGCTGCTGGCGTGGTGCGGCGAGCACGGGTTTGATTTGTGCCTGATCGAGACGATGCCGATGGGCGAGATCAGTGAGGACCGCACCGATCAGTATCTGCCGCTGTCGCTGGTGCGGGCGCGGCTGAAGCGGCGCTGGACGCTGACCGAGACCGAGTATCGCACCGGTGGGCCGGCGCGGTATTTCGACGTGGCGGAGACCGGTCAGCGCATCGGGTTCATTACGCCGATGACGCATAATTTCTGCGAGAGCTGCAACCGGGTGCGGCTGACCTGCACCGGGACGTTGTATATGTGCCTCGGGCAGGATGATGAGGCCGATCTGCGCGCGGTGATGCGGGCGGGCGCTTCGGATGCGGAGCTGGATGCGGCGATCCTGGAAGCGATCAGCCGCAAGCCGAAGGGGCATGATTTCGTCATCGATCGGCGGAATGACCGGCCGGCGGTGGCGCGGCACATGAGCGTCACGGGCGGGTAGACCGCCTGGGTGGACCTGTGGGCGGAGAGCTGACGCGGATCTGATCCGAATTCGACTATGAAGCGGCGCTGGCCGAGGTAGAGCGGCTGAGGGGTGCTGCGAGTGGCGCGCCGGATGGTGATCGCCTGGACATCCTCGCCACGCTGCTCGATGCCTACGAGAGCGTGCATCACCCGATTGGTCCGCCAAAGCCATAAACGCCGTTTGTACCAGGTAGTAGGGAAATTCGAGTATCTGCATCGGGTGGAAAGCAGTCTGTCTGAATCTGAGCATCAATGTTCGCAATCCGGACGTTCACCAGACACCGTCTGGACCGCTCCCAGCGGGTGCAGGAATGTTCTCTAATCGGTCCTGGAACCAGCCCGGAGGGGTCGACCAGGACGGGGCTTCCACAACCAGTCCCTGTAGCACGCCGCCACCCATCGAAACGGCTCTTTCATATAGACCTGCAGGCTTTCTTGCCTGAGGATCAGCCTCACGTTGTGCTTCAACTCCATGGGCTCTGGCCCCACCTGGCTAGTTTCTGGCGCAAAACTCAAAATCATGGTAGAGAAGTAGTAAATTGGCCGTAAGCAATTGTCTCGTCGGAGAGACTCGGTGGGACAATCAGGTGCGTCATGTCTGGAAGGCGTTGCTAGTTGGCCGGCTGATGTTCGATTGCGCGCCCGATATTGATCAGGTTATCGGAGATCACCCCGAGGCCGACCCAACGCTTCATGCCATTGTCGCCGCGATAACGACATCGATTGAGGCCATG
>DASRQX010000392.1:0-10575 GCA_035696165.1 Acetobacteraceae bacterium
TCCAAGGCGCACGGATCGTTCATTTCCTCGGCATGGCCGGGATTTGCGGCTTCCTGCTGGTGCATATCGCACTGGTCGCACTGGTGCCCAAGACATTCGTTGCGATGGTGCTGGGCCGGGTGACCGGCCCCGCACACCTCAACGACCCAGCGCACCTCAACGACCCAGCGCACCTCGACGACCCAGCGCACCTCGACGACCCAGCACACCTCGGTGACCCAACACACCTCGACCATGTGCCCGCGGGGGCCCATGCAACGGAGGCGCAAGCCAGGGAACAGCAACCATGAGCCTCGATCGGCGCGCGTTGCTGCGCGGCGGAATGTCGCTGAGTGGGCTGAGCCTATTGACCGGCTGCGACCTGAGCGACAACGACGCGGTGCAGGGCTTCCTGGCGCGGTTCTCGGCCTGGAACGACCGCGTGCAGGCGGCGCTGTTCAATCCGAATCGGCTGGCACCGACTTTCGCGGCAAGCGCGGCGGTGAGGGATTTCCGCTACAACGCATGGTACGGCCCGGAGAACGCGCCGGCGTTGGATGCCGCGAGCTATCGGTTGACCCTGGCCGGCCTGATCGCCAACAAAAAGCCATGGACGGTCGATCAACTCTACACCATGCCGCAAGTGAGCCAGGTGACACGCCATGTCTGCGTCGAGGGCTGGAGCATGATCGGCAAATGGACCGGCACGCCGTTGCGCACGTTCTTTGAACGGATCGGTGCCGACACCACCGCGCGCTATGTCGGTTTCGAGTGCGCCGATGGCTACTATGAGAGCATGGACATGGCGACCGCGCTGCACCCGCAAACGATCATGGCGTTCAAGCTGTCCGACGAGGTCCTGCCGCGGAAGTATGGTTATCCGTTCAAGATCCGCGTGCCGACCAAGTTGGGGTTCAAGAACCCGAAATTCGTGACGACGATGTTCGTCACCAACCTGCGTCCACATGGGTTCTGGACCGATCGCGGCTACAACTGGTTCAGCGGGATCTGAGCCATGCAACGGCCCGGGGAACGAGCAAGCGAACATGCCGGAGAACCGCTGGGCGGCTGTACCCAAGGCGGCTGTAAAATCGGGGTGATGGCCAAGGCGCCGATCCCCGGGCGCGCGAAGACACGATTGACGCCGCTGCTGGCCCCGCGGGAGGCTGCCGCGCTCAGTGCCGCATTCCTGCGTGACATGACAGAGAATGTGCGGTGCGCGTCACGGCTTGCGCCCATCCGGGGCTGCATCGCCTACGCGCCTGCGGGCGCCGAGGCGCTGTTCGACGGCCATCTGGCCGAGGGAACCGGTCTGGTCCTCGCCGATGGCTCGCCGCTGCTGCCGCCGCGCGTGCAGGGTTTCGGGCGGTGCCTGCTGCATGCCATCCAGGCGATGTTGGCCGACGGGCAGCGCGCGGCGTGCGTGCTGAACTCCGACAGCCCCACCTTGCCGACGGCGCTGTTGGTGGAGGCGGCACGATTGTTGCTGGAGCGGCCGGATCGGGTGGTGCTGGGACCCGCGGAGGACGGCGGATACTATCTGCTGGGCATGGGCGCGCCGCATGCGCACCTGTTCGAGGACATCGCGTGGAGCACCGACACGGTCGCCGAGGCAACGCGGGCGCGGGCGCGGGCGCTAGGGCTGGAGTTGGTCGAACTGACGCCATGGTACGACGTGGACGATCGCGCCGCGCTGCTGCGCCTGATCGAGGAGATTGCGGCGCCGGTGGGTGGTGCGGGGTTGCGACCCTACGCGGCGCCGGTCACTGCGGCATGTGTCGCCCGGATCGGCCTGCGCCGCGCCGCGCGATCGCTGGCGGCGCAATGAACCGCGTAAGCTTCCTGGATGCGTGCACTGTTCTCCCCCTCCCCTTGAGGGCTTGGGCCGCGAAACGGACCAAGGTTGGGGGAAGGGGTCGGCGCGCAAGAACATTCGGTGCGACCCGGGCACCAACCCCTCCCCCTACCCCCCTCCCTGAAGGGGAGGGGGAGAACTTTGCGCCGTGGCCGCGCCGATTCCTTTTCCCGTCGGCGCTTTCCTTGTGATGCGCGCAATGACCCCGCGAGGCGCGCTGGTGCTGCTGGGTGGCGGGCTGATCGGGCTGACGCTCGCCGCCCTGGCGCTGCATATCCCGGGCGCCGACACGGTCGGGACCATTCCGCGCAAAAATCTGTTCGTTGCGCTGCTGGCAGTTGCAACGGTCGCCTATCTGCTCGCGATTGGTGTGGTGCTGCGCCATCCGGCGACCCTCCGCTCGGTCCCGATCGTGCTCGCGGTCGCCATCGCGATGCGGCTGGCGGTGCTGTTCCCGCAACCTTTCCTTTCCAGCGACATGTATCGCTACGTGTGGGACGGCCGCGTGCAGGTCGCCGGGATCAACCCCTATCGCTACATGCCGGCCGATCCGGCGCTGCAATCGCTGCGCGACGACGTGATCTACCCGGAGATCAACCGCGCCAATACCGCGCTTACGATCTACCCGCCTTTCGCACAGCTCGTGTTCCAGGCGGTCGCGCGCATCTCGCCGAGCATCATCGCGATGAAGCTCGCGATGGTTGGGTTCGAGGCGCTGGCCTGCTGGGCCGTGCTGCGCCTGCTCGCCCTGGCGCGGCTGCCGTCGGAACGCGTGCTGATCTATGCCTGGAACCCCGGGGCGGTTTGGGCCTTCACCGCCAACGGCCATGTCGATGCAATTGCGATCGGGCTCCTGGCGTTGGCACTGCTGTTGCGCGTAACCCGGCGTGACACCTGGGTTGGGGTCGTGCTCGGCGCCGCGGTGCTGGTGAAGTTTCTGCCGGCCGCGATCGCACCCGCGCTTTGGCGACGAGGCGCGGCGTGGCGCATGCCGTTGGCGGCACTCGCGGTGATGGTTGGTCTGTATTTCCTGTACATCGGGGCCGGCTGGAATGTGCTGGGCTTCTTGCCGGGTTATTTCGGCGAGGAGGACCTGACCCAGGGCACCGGCATCTGGCTGCTGGCGGGCATTGGCCTCGCAACGCCGGTGACGCCGCTGATGGCGAGGGTCTACGCCATCGTCGTGCTAGGCTGCCTGGCCATGCTCGCCGCCTGGATTGCGTTTCGCCCGCGTGGGTCCGGGTCTGACCCACGCCGCGTTTGCGGGGACGCCGCGATCCTTGCCGCCGCCGTAACGGTGGCGATCAGCCCTCACTACCCCTGGTATTTCGTCTGGGTCGCGCTGCCGTGCTGCGTCTCCGCCCGCTGGAGCATCATCTGGCTGTCGGTCACGCCGGTGCTGCTGTATATTGATCCGCTGCATGAACGGTTCTTCTGGCCGTGCCTGGTCTACCTGCCAGCCGCCGCCTTCGCGGCGCGCGAGTGGTGGCAATCCGCTGCTCGCCGCCCACTCGACGTCGTCAAGGCAGTACAGGAAAGTTCGTGATGTCAACCACCGTGTTGCGCGATCCGCGCCGCTACTTCGAAGCCGTCGCCGCACAGCGCGAGCGGACCGCCGAGGCCGACCCGGTGTGCCTGTATCTGGAGGTCACCAACCGCTGCAACCTGCTGTGCGAGACCTGCCCGCGCACCTTCGAGACACTGGAACCGCCGGCCGACATGAGCTGGCCGCTGTTCACCCGGATCGTCGATCAGTATCCCAACATTTCCCGGGTCGTGCTGCACGGTGTCGGCGAGCCGATGCTGGTGAAGGACCTGCCGCGCATGATCCGCTACCTGAAGGATCGCGGCACCTATGTGCTGTTCAACACCAACGGGACGTTGCTGCAACAGAAGAAGTTCCAGGGCCTGATCGACAGCGGGCTGGATGAGCTGCGCGTGTCGCTCGATGCCGCCGATCGCGCGACTTACCTGAAAGTGCGCGGCAAGGATTTCTTCCAGCGCATCGTCCGCGATGTCGGAAAATTCATTGCCTATCAACGCGAGGTCGGTGCGACCGCACCCCGGGTGTCGCTGTGGCTGACCGGCTTGAAGGAGACGGTCGCGCAACTGCCGGACTTCGTGCGCCTGGCGGCGCAGATGGGGGTGACCGAGGTGCATTTGCAGCGCCTGGTGTTCGACGATGCGGGCTACGGCATGGCGCGGGCGGAATCCTCATTGTTCGAGCAGACGCGCGCCGATGAGCAGGCATCGATTGAAGCCGCCCAGTCGATCGGCGCAGGGCTAGGCGTGACGCTGGACGCCTCGGGCGCGACCGAGCCGGGACTGAGCCTGAAGCGCCAGCCGGGCGAGCAACCCTGGTCGACCTGCCGCCGCCCCTGGTCGCTGATGTATTTCACCGCGCATGGCCGCGCGCTGCCCTGTTGCATCGCGCCGTTCTCCGCGCGTGACTACGGCACCTACACGTTGGGCGACGCGACGCAGCAAAGCCTGCGCGAGATCTGGAACGGCCCGGCCTATCAGGCGTTTCGCGACGCACTGCTGGGCGAGGCACCGCCGAAGCCGTGCGAAAATTGCGGCCTCCGATGGAGCCTGTAGCCGTCATCATCCCGACACTGAACGAGGCAGCGGCGATAGGTGCGGTCATCGGCGAGCTCCCGCGCGCGATCGCGCGGCAGATCATCGTCACCGACAGCGGCAGCCACGACGGCACGCCAACGATTGCGGCCCGCGCCGGCGCGAAAATCGTTTCGTTGACGGAGCGCGGCTATGGCCGTGCCTGCGCGGCGGGCGCGGCGGCGGCCGATCCGGCCTGCGGCATCCTGGTGTTCCTCGACGGCGATGGCGCGGACCGCGGCGACCTGCTGGATACGCTGGTGCGGCCCATCCTGGATGGCACGCATGATTTCGTCATCGCCTCACGCACGCGCGGGGTGCGCGATCCCGGCTCGATGAGCTGGCACCAGGTGCTGGCCGGGCGGCTGGCTGGATTCGGGATGCGGGCGCTGTATGGCGTGCGCTACAGCGATATGTGCGCCTACCGGGCGATCCGCCGCGATGCGCTGGCGCGGCTGGACATGCGCGAGATGACCTATGGCTGGAATCTGGAGATGCAGATGAAGGCCGCGCGGGCCGGGCTGCGCATTCTGGAGGTGCCGATGCCGTATCGATGCCGTGTCGGCGGCGAGTCGAAGGTGGCGGGCTCCTTGCGCGGCACGCTGCGCGCGGCGACGCGGATCGTTGCGACATTCGTGCGGGTGGCACGCGAGCCGGGTCCGCGGGGGCGTGGCACGCCGGCCATCGAAACGTCGTCGTCCACACCGGGCCGGTGATACCAGCCGGCGGAAGCGCCGGAAGGGTCAGCGCTGCCAACTTGTAGCGTCAGGCAGCCTGCCGCGTCTCCGCCCGTTCGAGCGCGGCTTTGAGTTGCGCCGCGGTGGCCCCGTCCAGGACCAAGGACAAGCCGAGCCCGCCTTCATCGACGTTGCCGACCACGAAGGGCAACGCGAAGCCAACGTCCTGCAGGTCGAGCGTCCCACGAGTCCCGGCTGGCAGCTTCGGCGTCCCTTCGATCCTGGCTCCGGTCTCGGACAGATCGACCACGCGACCTGCATGCACTGGCGGCCCGGGCACGGTCAGACGGCCAACCAGGTTGACTTGTCGCCGATCGTTGTGCCGGCGATCCACCTCGGTGCTGGACGTGTGGACCACGCGCACGACGGTACATTTCAACTCGCCCACGGCGGCGGCCAGTTCGGCCGCGCCGTCGAGCACCTGGCCGGCCTGGCGGCCATTCTGCTCGGCCGCCATTGAAACCTCGGTGATGCGGGTGGTCATTGCCTCGGCCGCGCGTGCCGTCTGTGCGACGTTGCGGGCAATCTCCGCGGTTGCCGCTCCCTGCTGCTCCACCGCAGCGGCGATCGAGCTGGCGATGGCATGGATCTCGGTGATGGTTTCACCGGTCCGGGCAACGGCATCAACCGAAGCAACGGTGGCATCGTTCACTTCTGTCAGGTGGCGGGTGATCTCCTCGGTCGAGCGGGCGGTTTGCATGGCGAGGGACTTGGCCTCGCTCGCCACCACGGCGAACCCCTTGCCCGCCTCGCCGGCGCGGGCAGCTTCGATTGTGGCATTCAACGCCAGCAGATTGGTCCTCGCGGCGATTTCCCTGATCATGTCCGCAACCGTGCCGATCTGCGCGACCTTGCTGTCGAGTTGTTTGATCGTCGCCTGCGTCAGATCACCCGCGGTGCCGGCACGACCTACCACGGTGGTGGACTGGCTTACTTGCGCACTGATCTCGCGGATCGAGGCAGCGAGCAGTTGGGCCGCACTCGCCACGGTCTGGGCGTTTGACAAGGCCTGCGACGCCGCGGAAGCAGCACTCTGTGCCGAGGCGCCGGTGCGCACGGCGGAAGCGCTCATGCTGTCGGCAGTTGCCGCCATGACAGCCGTACGCTCACCCACCAGCGCCAATGCCTTGGACGTTTCGCTCTCGATCGCATCAGCCATGCCATGCATGGCGGCGCGCTTTTCCGCCTTGGCACGGGTGCGATCCGCCTCCTGCACGGCGAGAAGACGCTGGTTCTCCACCGCCTGATCGCGCAACACCGCCATGGCCTGCGCCATACGGCCGATCTCATCGCGTCGATTCGTGCTTGTGATGGTCAGTTCGGTCTCGCCCGCAGCCTGAAGCTGCATAGTGCCGATCAGCGCGCCGAGCGGACGCACGATGGCTCGGGTCATGACGGTGCCGAGGCCGGCGATCAGGCCAAGCAGCACAAGGACGGCGGCGAGGGTCGCGTAGAACGTGGTCCGCGCGGCATGACCGGTGCTGACGGTTGCTGCCTTCAGATCGCTCACCATGCCGTTTTCAACCTGCTTGAGCAGATCGATGCGGACCGTGGCGGCCTTGAACCAGTCGGCTCCGGTGATCCCGTCCAGATGACCCTCGACGCCCCCCTCGGCCGCGGTCCGGCGCATCCTCGTCATCGCGTCAACCGCATCGCCCGCAACGGTCTGACGCATGAACGCGGCCTGCGCCGGTGTTGCCGCCGCGGCGATGATGCCGAAGTGCAAATCCTGTTGCTCCCCGAGCGGGACCAGGTGGCGCAGCCTGGCTGCATCAATCCGCCCGGTGGCGAAGCCAGCGGCGCCGACAGCGCGTTCCTGGCCGGCCAGTTCCTTCGCCCGCAGAAAGCTGAGATAGAGCGACGCCGAGCGCCCAACGACTGGGGCGTCAACCTCCGCCGCCGCTTCGCCGATCATGTCGAGCAGATGGGCGTTCGCCGCGGTGAAGAAGGCGAAGCTGCCGTCGGTACCGATGGCCAGTTGGCTGATCTGCTGCCGTATGTCGCCGAGTTTCGCGAGGTCGGCGCGCGCGGCGGACAGCTTGTCGGCGAGGCCGGTGTTGCCATCGAAGTTCCAAGCGTTCAAACCCGGACCATTCAAATCCTGGGCGCCCAAACCCGGGGCGCTCAAACGCGGGGCATTCAAACCCTGGGCATCGAGGCGCCGAAACCGCGCCTCGAAGGTCGCAAGGTGCGCGTCGGCGCGTGATCGTTGTGGCGTGAGTTCCTCGCGGAGTTCGCTGCCCTTGCTGCCCAGAAAGCCGCCGGAGAGACCACGCTCGCGTTGCAGTTCGTTCACCAGCGCACTGGCGTCGGTGATCAACTCCGTCAGCGCGCCGACGCGCTGCATCGCGGTGACGGTTGCCATTTTTCAGCCAGAAAAAGACCGGAGAGAGCCAGCAGGCCGAGCACCGGCCGCAGCATCGGCAGGGTAATCCGAACACGCAGACCGATGCCCTTCCGTCGGCCCGGATGTCCGTTGTTGCCAGGCTCAACGGTCCGCGTCGATCCGCCAGCCATGTCTGGGCTTCCAGCTTTGGGCACCGGGTCGCAACGCCGGAGCGTGTACCCGCAATATATTACCCGTGGATGAATAGCGATGGCCCTGACGAGGATCCGGCCGCGGCGTTCGTGCGGTGGCGACGTCGGTGGGCGCCGTCGCACACGATAATTCAGTCAGGCCCGCAATTCAGAGTAGCCCGTGCGCAAGACCGCAGGGGATTTCTCATGCCGCGACTTAGGTAGGGAGGGGGAGCAGGCGCTCGATCCGCGGCGATTGTTGTCCTGGCTGGAACCGGCTACCTGCTTAGCTGCCGGCGTAGTTAACACGGCTCGTCGGCATTTCCCGGCGAAACGCATCAATATCGTGCTTCACGGAGATGTCTGCGAAGATGTCGGTGAAGATGTCTGCGAAGATGTTTGCGAAGATGTTTGCGGAGACATTTGGTATTGCATTTGTGGGTTCGCTTGAGGGAGCGATGGTGTCGACGACAATGTCGTGCCGCACATGGGCCCCATGCACGCTGGTGGTTGCGTTGGCACACCCGATTGATACCTGAGGGGCGCCGGGACCCCCGCTGACTGCCTGCCTCCTGGATTGACCCCGGCTGGCGGTGCCGCCGACGCCATCGGCCTATTCGGCGGAGCGCTGCTGCCGCTGAACACTTGAACGAGGCACCCGGCTATTACGACGACCAGCGTCAGAATGATGGCCGTGGACTTGGAAAACCGTAACACGACGTTGTCTTGCTCAGTGCACCACTGCTGGCAGAATTCGCGCGTCGGATACGGCGGTTCATGGACAATGTCCAAGATCCGCTCGCCCGGATATGCCGGGCGCCGCGCCAGTTCGGCCTGCACCGTTTCCTTTCCCATCCGCTCCATGGCGCTGCACCATCGCTCGGCGTTCTCCAGCAGGACAGTGTCATCGCGGCTGATGTTTATGGAAGGCGCCATCCCTTACGCTCGATCCCAGCTTCCAATTTGCGCTACGCTCAATCTAGCACGGGGCCCTCCGCAATGAAACGCCCCACCTGAACAGGCCCGGCGCCGCGCATCCCGTCCCACGCATGGGTATTTGTCAGCCCACTGCGGCGCGGTGCCGGGGCCTGGTATGCACCACGGTACAACTGCCTCGTCGCGGCCCACTCATTGCTGGTAATCTCTGTCGTTATCGCCGCCAGGAAGGGCCGACCCTGATGCTGTCCCAATTCGAGCGTTACCCGCTGACATTCGGCCCAACGCCGGTGGAAAAACTGGCGCGGCTGACCGCCCATCTCGGCGGCGACGTCGAAATCCACGCCAAACGCGAGGACTGCAATTCCGGCCTCGCGTTCGGCGGCAACAAGCTGCGCAAGCTTGAGTATATCGTTCCCGATGTCATCGCGAGCAATGCCGACACGCTGGTGTCGATCGGCGGTGTGCAATCGAACCACACCCGCATGGTCGCGGCCGTCGCGGCGAAACTGGGGATGAAATGCCGCCTGATCCAGGAAAGCTGGGTGCCGCACGAAGATGCCGTGTACGACCGCGTCGGTAACATCCTGCTGTCGCGCCTGATGGGCGCGGAGACCCAACTGGTCGACGAGGGTTTCGACATCGGCATCCGCGAAAGCTGGACCACGGCACTGGAGGACGTCCGAGCCAAAGGCGGCAAGCCCTATGCCATCCCCGCGGGTGCCTCGGTCCATAAGCTCGGCGGCCTGGGCTATGTCGGTTTTGCCGAGGAGGTCCGCGCCCAGGAGAAGACGCTGGGCTACAACTTCGACTACATCATCGTGTGCACCGTCACCGGCTCCACCCACGCCGGCATGGTGGTCGGCTTCGCCAAGGATGGCCGCCAGCGCAACGTGATCGGCATCGACGCCTCCGCCACCCCGGCGCAGACCAAGGCGCAGGTGCTCGACATCGCGCAAAAGACCGCAGCCCTGATCGGCGGCGTGGCGATCACCGCGGACGATATCGTTCTGAACGAGGATTATGCGTATCCGGTCTACGGCGTGCCGTCGCGCGAAACGGTCGAGGCAATTCGCCTGTCGGCGCGGCTGGAGGGGATGATCACCGACCCGGTCTACGAGGGCAAATCGATGCAGGGCATGATCGATCTGATACGGAAAGGGTTCTTCCCGAAAGGATCCAAAGTGCTCTACGCGCATCTGGGCGGCGCCCCGGCGCTCAATGGCTATAGCTACACGTTCCGCAATGGCTGAGAAGCTTCGCGGAAGGTCGGCCGCCACCGTGTGCCGCGCCGGCAAATCAGTGCCGGCATAGCACATGCACCGTCGCCCGCCGCGCGTCGTCGATTGCGGCATCGCCGGTATCCGTTGGCTGCACCGTGTCGAGATACGGAGCCTCCTGCCACAGGAAACTGCTGAGCCGTCCCGCGCCAGGGCCGATCACCACACCTGATGTCGGCAAGCCGCGGATAATGCGCAGGCGGTCATCGACGATCGTTGCCCGCACCAGGCCAACGACGGACCCGTTGCCCGGGTCGAGAATGGAGCCGCCGCTGAAGCCATGGGTGACCGCGGCGGCTTCAATCCAGATCATCTCCCGCGGATCGGTCAGCGTGGCGGGTGCTGGCGGAAGCTTGTCGTTTTCCAGCGTGGCCCAGGTCTCCGCTGGGATGATCGGACCGGCTGAAGCTGGATAGCCCATGACGACAAGCTGGCGCGACGCGGGCTGCCCGGGCGAAGTTTCTGTTGACATAACTCTGATACTTCCTCATATTCCCTATTGTTATGGCCCTCGTGAAGATAGGGAAAGCGGCAGAGATGCTGGGCGTTGAAGTCCAGACCCTGCGCGCGTGGGAAGCATCGGGTGAACTGATCCCTGATCGGCGCAGCAAAGGCGGCGTGCGGTATTACGACGTCGGCAAAATCCTGGGCCTCG
>DASRQX010000393.1:0-10240 GCA_035696165.1 Acetobacteraceae bacterium
GAGCTCGATCAACGGCATGGTCTACAACCGCGGCCAGAAGGCGGATTTCGACCATTGGGCGCAGCGCGGCAATCGCGGCTGGGGCTACACCGACGTGCTGCCGTATTTCAAGCGCACCGAGCGGCGGATCGGCGTGGCGGATGATCGGTTCCACGGACGCGAGGGCAACCTGCCGGTCACCACGATGGATTTCATCCATCCGGTGTGCGAGGCGTTCATCGACGGCGCGGTGGCGATTGGGATGCCGCGGCACAACGACTACAACTCGGACAAGCAGGCGGGCGTCGGGTATTTCCAGCGCGCGATTTTTCGCGGCTGGCGGCATTCCGCGGCGCGGGTTTTCCTGCATCCGGCGCGGGCGCGGGGAACGTTGGATGTGCGCACCGATGCGCGCGCGGCGGCGGTTTTGTTCGAGGGCAAGCGCGCGGTCGGCGTGCGCTACGTTGATGACCGCGACCGGGTGACGCAGCGCGAGGTGCGGGCGCGGCGCGAGGTGATCCTTTGCTCTGGTACCGTGAACACCGCGAAGCTGCTGCAGATTTCCGGCGTCGGGCCGGCGCCGCTGTTGGGCTCGCTTGGCGTTCGGGTGGTGCACGAACTGCGCGGCGCGGGGGAAAATTTCCGCGACCATTACGCGATCCGCATGGTGGCGCGGGTGAAGGATGCCCGCACGATCAACGAGATGTCGCATGGCTTCGGGCTGGCCGGGCAGATCGCGCGGTGGGCGCTGGGCAAGCCGTCGATCCTGGCGCTGACGCCGTCGCTGGTGCACTGGTTCTGGAAGTCGGATGCGGCGCTGGATGGCGCCGACCTGCAGGGCGTGTTCAGCCCGGCGAGCTACAAGCAGGGGTTCGTCGGGTTGCTGGACGATTTCCCTGGGATGACCGCGGGCGTGTGGCAGCACCGGCCGGAGAGCGTTGGGTATGTGCGGGCCAGCTCCGTCGATCCGTTCCAGGATCCGATCATCCAGCCGAACTACCTGGCCGATTCGATCGATCGGCGTGTGCTGCTGGGCGGGATGAAGCTGGCGCGTCGGCTGCTGCAAGCGCCGGCGCTGGCGCGGTATTTCGATGGCGATCATCTGCCGGGAGCCGCGGTACAGAGCGACGACGAGTTGATGGGTTATGCGCGGCAGTATGGCTCCACCGCGTATCACCTGATCGGCACGGCGCGGATGGGGCCGCCGACCGATCCTACCGCGGTGGTTGATGATGAACTGCGCGTGTATGGGATGCAGGGGCTGCGCGTGGTGGATGCCTCGATCATGCCGAGCATGCCGTCGGCCAACACCTACAGCTCCACCATGATGATCGCCGAAAAGGCATCCGACATGATCCGCGGCCGGGCGCCGTTGCCGCCGGTGGCGGGGATCGCCGCCTGATCGGGCTGGTACCGCGTGTCTTCTTTCTGTGGAGAAATTCTCACGATCCACTTTACCTGGGCACCGACCTGCTGGAACGGCTACCTGGACGGGCTGACCTACAACCTGGCGGACGGTGGTCAGCTTATCGCCGACCTGCCGGAGCCCACGTCGGTCGCGCTGCTGCTGACCGGGCTGGCGAGGGGCATCATCGCCCGCCGACGCAAGCGGGCGTAACCGTCGGACTTGCGGCCCGCTGCGCTGGCCCCGACAATCAGGGGGACAGCGGACGGGAGCAAGGTGTGGCCGGGTTCAAGAGTACCGACAAGTACATCGCGACGCGCGACCTGGAAGTCGCGGTGAATGCCGCCGTGACGTTGCAGCGTCCTCTGCTGGTCAAGGGCGAGCCGGGCACCGGCAAGACCGTGCTGGCGCACGAGGTGGCGGCCGCGCTGGGCCATCCGCTGATCGAGTGGCACATCAAGTCCACCACCAAGGCGCAGCAGGGGCTGTATGAGTATGATGCGGTTTCGCGGCTGCGCGACGGGCAGCTTGGCGATCCTCGGGTGCACGACATCGGCAATTACATCGTGCGCGGCAAGCTGTGGGACGCGTTCGAGGCGTCCGAGCCGGTCGTCGTGCTGATCGACGAGGTCGACAAGGCTGATATCGAGTTTCCGAACGATCTGTTGCTGGAACTCGATCGGATGCAGTTCTTTGTCTATGAGACGCGCAAGACGGTGGTGGCGACGCACCGGCCGGTGGTGATCATCACGTCCAACAACGAGAAGGAGTTGCCGGATGCGTTCCTGCGCCGGTGCTTCTTTCATTACATTCGCTTTCCGGATCGTGAGACGATGGAGCGGATCGTGCAGGCGCACTATCCGGATATCCGTCACGACCTGGCGCGCGAGGCGCTGAACGTGTTTTTTCAGGTACGCGAAGTGCCGGGGTTGAAGAAGAAGCCGGCGACGTCGGAGTTGCTGGATTGGTTGAAGCTGCTGATGGTGGAGGAGCTGCCGGTCGAGGCGCTGCGGAGCAAGGAGACGCACCTGGTGATCCCGCCGCTGCATGGCGCGCTGCTGAAGAACGAACAGGATGTGCATTTGTTCGAGCGGCTGGCGTTTCTGGCTCGGCGTGGGGGGCATTAGGCGCATGGTCGGCGCGAGAAAAAGCGGTGCTTCGGGAGTACACCTCTGCCGCACTGGCGGGAGAGGTCGGCGAGCGAAGCGATGCCGGGTGAGGGTGGTGCACGCGGTAAGGCCCTCACCCGGAGCGCTCCGCGCTCCGACCTCTCCCGCAAGCGCGGGAGAGGTGTACGGCTAGGGGCGGGGCGATGTTCGCGCATTTCATTCTTGCGCTGCGCCAGGCGGGCGTGCCGGCGTCGATCACCGAGTATCTCGCGCTGATGGCGGCCATGAAGGCGAATGTGGCCGAGTACAGCGTGGAGGATTTCTACTACCTGAGCCGCGCGGCGCTGGTGAAGGACGAGCGGCATCTCGACCGTTTCGATCGCGTGTTCGGTGAGTGCTTCAAGGGGTTGGAGACACCCGAGGGCGATCCCGCGCAGGAAATTCCCGAGGAGTGGCTACGCAAGATGGCGGAGAAACTGCTGTCGCCGGAGGAGATGAAGCAGATCGAGGCGATGGGCGGGCTGGATGCGTTAATGGACCGGCTGCGCGAGTTGTTGCGTGAGCAGAAGGGGCGGCATCAGGGCGGCTCGAAATGGATTGGGACCGCGGGGACCTCGCCGTTCGGGGCGTATGGGTATAATCCGGAGGGGGTGCGGATCGGGCAGGACGAGTCTCGGCATCGCAGCGCGGTGAAGGTTTGGGATCGGCGGGATTTTCGTGATCTGGACGATGATGTCGAGATCGGGACACGCAATATCAAATTGGCGTTGCGGCGGCTGCGGCGATTTGCGCGGCAGGGTGCGGCGACGGAGCTGGATTTGCCGGATACGATCCGCTCGACGGCGAACAATGCCGGGACGCTGGATTTGAAATTGGTGCCGGAGCGGCACAATACGGTGAAGGTGCTGCTGTTTTTGGATATCGGCGGGTCGATGGATGATCATGTGCGGATTTCGGCCGAGTTGTTCTCGGCGGCGCGCAGTGAGTTCAAACATCTGGAATATTTCTATTTTCATAACTGTCCTTATGAACGGGTTTGGAAGAACAACCGGCGGCGGCATGATGAGCAGATGTCTACCTGGCAGGTGCTGCGGACCTATGGGCCGGACTATAAGCTGATCTTTGTTGGCGATGCGGCAATGAGCCCGTACGAGATCGAGATGGCGGGCGGCAGTGTGGAGCACTGGAACGAGGAAGCGGGACGGGTGTGGATCGATCGGCTGACCTCGCATTATCGGCGGTCTGCGTGGCTGAATCCATCGCCGCAGCGCGGGTGGGGGCATGTGCGGTCGACCAACATGATCCATGGGTTGCTGGAGGGGCGGATGTATCCGCTGACTGTTGGCGGGATCGATGCGATGACGCGAGAGTTGAGCCGGTAGGACGAATTAATTTAGCTCGTTGCACGAAGGCAAGGCGTGGATGCCGGCCTTCGCCGGCATGACGGAAGAACGGCTCCCCGGCTGATTTGCCGGCGCCGTGCTTACGCGTTATCGGTCCGCTTGACGCTGCGCCTGCACAAAAACGACCGGGAGGCCGCCAATGAAGAAAATCCTCAACGATCCCCACGCCTATGTTGCCGAGATGCTGGAAGGGCTGGTCCTCGCGCATCCCGAGTACTACCAGCGCGCCGGCAGCGACGGACGGGTGATCAAGCGGCCGGGCGCGCCGATCGCGGGCAAGGTGGGCGTCGTCTCCGGCGGCGGGTCCGGTCATCTGCCCATCTTCACCGGGTATGTCGGCACCGGCCTGCTGGATGCCTGCGCGATCGGTGAGGTGTTCGCCTCGCCATCGGTGGACCAGATGGCGGACGCCATGCGCGTGGCGAACGGTGGGGCCGGCGTGCTGCGGCTGTATGGCAACTACGGCGGCGACTGCATGAACTTTGACATGGCCGGCGACATGTTGGACCTGGAAGGCATCGCGTCTACCACGGTGCTGCTGGCCGACGACGTGGCCAGCGCGCCGGCGGCCGAGGCCACTAAGCGACGCGGTGTTGCCGGCATGGTCTATGCCTTCAAGATCGCCGGGGCTGCCGCGGAGACGCGCGTCGATCTCGAAACGGTCACGCGCATCGCGCAAAAGGCGTCGCACGCGTGCCGGTCGATTGGTGCGGCGCTGACCTCGTGCACTGTGCCGGCGGCGGGCAAGCCGACCTTCTCGATCGGCGAGGATGACATGGAGATGGGCATGGGCATCCACGGCGAACCCGGTGTGTGGCGCGGCAAGTTGCGCACGGCGGACGCGATCGCGGCGGAGATGCTCGACCTGCTGTTGGCCGATCTGCCGGTGGCACGCGGCGATCATGTGTCGGTGCTGGTGAACAGCCTTGGCGCGACCCCGCCGGAGGAGCTTTATATCCTGTATCGCCAGGTCGCGGCACGGTTTCGGGATATTGGCGCAACGATCGTCATGCCGCTGATCGGTCGCTATGCGACCTCGATGGAGATGGCTGGTGTGTCGTTCACGCTGTGCAAGCTGGACGACGAGTTGGAGCGGTTGCTGAAGGCGCCTGCTGAGTGCGCGTTCTGGAAGGTCTGACGTGATGGGTGTGAGCACTGGGGAGGCAACGACGTCGCTGAGCACTGCGGTTTTGGCCGATGGCCTGCGGCGCATCGCGACGCACATGGAGACGGTGGCCGAGGCGTTGAATGCGTTGGATGGCCAGTTGGGCGATGGCGACCTTGGCGTGACCATGCAGCGTGGTGGGCGGGAGCTGGCGAAGGTGTTGCCGACGTTGCCGGACGATGTGGGCATGGCGCTGTTGGCATGTGCCCAGGCGATGACACGCGTGTCGGGATCGAGTTACGGCACGTTGTTGGCGACCGGACTGATGGCGGCGGCGAAGGCGACACGCGGCCGGACCGAGGTGCCCTGGTCGGAACTGTCTGCCCTGCTGCTTGGAGCGTTGGAGGCGATGATGGCGCGCGGCAAGGCCTCGCTTGGCGACAAGACCGTGCTCGATGTGCTGGACGCCGCGGCGCGCGCGATCGATGGCGTGGCGCCGCCCGATATGCTGGCGGCGGCGAGCGGCGCGGTGGACGATACGATGGCGCGAATGCGCGGCCAGCCGGCGAAGATTGGCCGCGCTCGCATTTTCGCGGAGCGCTCCGTGGGATTGGACGATCCGGGCATGCTGGCATTCCGCGAGATGCTGCGCGGGCTGTCGGTGTAGCGGCGTGTTTGCCGACCGCTTGGGGAGATCGGTGCGCTGAATTGGTGGGGGGAACGATGGGCCGGCTGGCGGGCAAGGTGGCTTTCATTACGGGTGCGGGGACTGGGATCGGCCGCGCGACGGCGATCCTGTTCGCGCGTGAGGGGGCGCGGGTTGTGGTGGCAGAGATCAACGTGGCGGCTGGCGAGGAGACGGCGCATTCGGCGGGCAATGGCGCGATCGCTATTCGTACCGATGTGACCGACGAGGCGAGCGTGCAGGCGGCGGTGCGGGCGACCGTGGCGCGGTTTGGGGCGCTGCATGTGCTGCACAACAATGCTGGTGGCTCGACGGCGGAGGACGGCACGGCGGTGGATGCGCCGATTGCGGAGTTCTGGCGTGTGATCAAGCTGGATTTGTTCGGAACATTCCTGGGGTGCCGGTTTGGCATTCCGGCGATCATCAAGTCGGGTGGCGGATCGGTGATCAACATGTCATCCAATGTTGCGCTGATGGGGATCCCCGGGCGGGACTGCTATACCGCGGCGAAAGGCGGGGTTGCGGCGATGACGCGGTCCATGGCGGTGGAGTTCGCGGCGCAGAAAGTGCGGGTGAACGCGATCGCGCCCTCGGTGACGATGACCGGACGGGTGCGCAAGCTGGTGGCGGGCAATCCAGCGCTCGACAAGTTGGCGGACTCGCATTTGTTGGGGCTGATCGAGCCGACGGACATCGCTGATATGGCGTTGTTTCTGGCTTGCGAGGAATCCCGCATGGTTACCGGGCAGGTGTATCCGGTGGACAGCGGCGTGACGATTTCCTGAAAGGGGGCGGCGATGAAGATCAAGCGCGTGGAGCATATCGCGATCGCGGTGGACAGTCTGAAGCAGTCGATGGATCTGTTGCAGAATACGTTCGGCATCAAGGTCGAGTATGAGGAACAGATCGGACAGACGCGGCTGGCGATGCTCCCGGTGGGGGAGACTTACCTGGAATTGCTGGAGGGTCAGGGGCCGGAGTCGGGGGTTACCTCTTGGATCAAGGAGAAGGGTGTTGGGTTGTTTCATATTTGCTTCGAGGTGGAAGATATTGATGGCGCGCTCGCGGAGCTGAAGGCGAAGGGGGTTAAGCTGCGTGATGAGACGCCGCGCATTGGGCACGGGGGGGCGCGGATTGCGTTTATTGATCCGGCTTCGACGGGAAATGTGCTGATTGAGTTGGCCGAATTGGCGCCGGGGCATTGAGGGGAGGCGTTGGTTCTCCCCCTCCCCTTGAGGGAGGGGGTTGGGGGAGGTGTCGCAACCGCCGCAATCCTGCGGGTGACCCACCCCTCCCCCAGCCCCCTCCCTCAAGGGGAGGGGGAGAGGAAGTTCGTCTCACATCAAGGGAAGGACATAACTCATGACCACATCCAGCTTCATCCATCCGGAATTCCTGGTGGAAACCGACTGGCTGGCGGATCATCTGACCGATCCGAACGTGCTGGTGTTCGACTGCACCACGCACCTGATCCCGGACCCGAAGAGCACCTACCAGGTCGTTCCGGGTCGCGAGGATTTCGAGAAAGGCCATATCTCGGGCGCGCAGTTCGTCGACATGCTGCGGGACGTGTCCGACACCTCGCAACGTCTGCGGTTCATGCGGCAGGCGCCGGATGATTTCGCGGCTGCGATGCGGCGGTTCGGGGTAAATGCAACGACACGCGTGGTCACCTATAGCACCGCGAACGCGTGGTGGGCGACGCGGATGTGGTGGCTCCTGCGGGTGTTCGGGTTCGACAATGCCGCGGTGTTGAACGGCGGGTGGCAGAAATGGTCGCGCGAGGGCCGCCCGGTCGTGACCGGACCGGCGACGCCGCGCGCCGCCGGCGATTTCACCGTGCGCGAGGTGCGCGACCTGATGGTCGACAAATCGCAGGTGCTGGTGGCGATCGGTGACACCGCGGTGTGCACGGTGAATGCGTTGCTGCCGCAGCAGCACACCGGCAGCGGCGGCAACAGCTATGGCCGTCCAGGGCGTATCGCCGGCAGCGTCAACCTGCCCGCGGCGCATCTGGTCGATCCCGAAACCAACGTGTTCCTGCCGGCGGACGAGTTGCGCAGGCGCTTCGCCGGGGTTGGCGCGCTGGACAAGCGGGTCATCACCTATTGTGGCGGTGGTATTGCCGCGAGCGCTGATGCGCTGGCGCTGGTGATGCTCGGGCATACCGACGTGAAGCTGTATGACGCTTCGTTGTCGGAATGGGCGATGGACCCGGCCTTACCGATGGAGACTGGCCCGATGGAAACGGCCTGATGGGGACTGGGCCAGTGGGGCCTGGCTGACCGCGTTGCTGCCGGTTTCCATCGTCACCGGGTTTCTCGGCAGCGGCAAGACGACACTGATCGCGCGCCTGCTGCGCAATCCCGCGTTCGCGCGCACTGCGGTGATCGTCAACGAATTCGGCGAGATCGGTCTGGATCATGAACTGATCGCGGCGAGCGACGAGGCGCTGCTGACGCTCAGCACCGGGTGCCTGTGCTGCGCGGTGCGCGCCGATCTGCTGGCGACGTTGCTTGATTTGTGGGCGCGGCGGGACGCGGGTGAGATTTTCTATGACCGGGTGTTGATCGAGACCTCGGGCCTGGCGGATCCGGCGCCGATCCTTCAGGCGTTGATGACGGACCGTGACGTTGCGCGGCACCACGCGATCGATACGCTACTGACACTGGTGGACGCACAGCATGGCGAGGCGACGCTCGATCGCCATCCGGAAGCGCGTCGTCAGGTGGCTTTGGCCGATCGTTTGTTGCTGACCAAGACCGATGTTGCGGGTGAGGTCGGTGCCCTGAGTGTGCGACTTGCCGCGCTCAATCCGGGTGCGCCGCTGCTGCGCGCCGTCGCGGGTGAAATTGCGCCGGATGTGCTGTTTACACTGGCGGACGCTGACGCGCGCGCGGTGCGTCTTGCGGCGGTGGTGGATGCGCCGGTGTCCTCGGCGTTCTCGCGGGCGGGTTTCCTGGCCGCGTCCCATAGCGCTGGCATTGCGACGTTCAGCCTGACGCGCGATCGGCCGTTGCCCGCGCTGGCGCTGACGCTTTGGCTCGAAGCGCTGGTGGAACATTGCGGGGAGCGGTTGTTGCGTTTGAAGGGGCTGGTGGAGGTCGCGGAAATGCCAGGGCGTCCGGCGTTGATCCATGGCGTGCGGCATGTCTTCGCGCCGCCCGATTGGCTTGATCGTTGGCCGTCGGATGAGCGGCGCACCCGCGTTGTGTTTATTGGTGAGGGCGTGCCGCGGTATTTTCCGGTGCGCATGTTGGATGCGATCGAGGCGGAGGTGGTGGATGAGATGAGGCGGCGGACGTGGGATTGATTGTTGGTGGGGTGGTACGGGTTAGGACTGTACACGCGGCGCGACCCTCACCCTTGTCGCTTCGCGCCTCGACCTCTCCCGCAAGCGCGGGAGAGGTGTACTTTGCTTCAGTCTGGTAGTGGACGCTCGGTGGCCCGGTTCAGGGCCGCGTCTATGTCGTTCTCCCATAATGCGCGTGGAAGTTCATGGACCAGTTCGATCTCGTAGCCGTTGGGGTCGGTTAGATGGATGCTGTGGGTGACGCCGCGCTCTACATGCCTGTGCAACGCCACGCCGCGCTCGGTCAGGAAGGCGATCTGCTTCCGCCACGCTTCATGCGTCGCGTATTCGATGGCGACATGATTGAGTGCCTGCGGATGCACGGCCGGGTTGGCGGCCGGCAGCGATCCCTCAACAAACGCAATGTCGTGGTGACGCAGTTTGCCGTCCCGTTCGCCGCTGTAGAAACGCATCGGGGGCCTCCCGCTTGGATCGGGGCGGCGGGATGTGCCGACATGGCGGAAGCCGAGCAACTCGGTCCAGAAACGATGCGATTCCTCAATATCGCGGACGTTGAGGACAAGGTGATTGAGGCCGCAGGGCGTCTGCGCCGCAATCTCGGGCTGTCGCGTGGTGGTCATGGTTTCGCCTTTGGAAGGGTTGACGGTGTCGGCTCGCTCGACCCCGGCGCGCGCGGTTTTGCGTGGTGCCGCCGGCATGGGTTCCGCGGCGGTCAGGTCTGCTCCACGGCGGTGGCCGCGGCGTCGAGCGCGGCCGCCACGGCGTTGTTCTGGGCCTCGCTGAGCGGGCCGCGCGATAAGCGCAGCCGCAGCGCGAGGTTCAGGTTCTCCATCGCGCGCAGGATCTGCGGCGCGGGACCGTCGCCACGTGCGCGGCTGGATTCCGCCATGCGGGCCAGCAGGGTTTCCAACGCGGGGCGGTTGGCTTCGAGGAAAGCGCGGCCCTGCGGGGTGATCTCGTGCAGTTTCTTGCCGCCTTCGCCCGCGCTGACCGTCACGTAGCCAAGTTCCTCAAGCAGGGTCAGCGTCGGATAGATCACACCGGGGCTGGGGCTGTAGGCGCCGGCGACCTGCTCCTCGATCGCCTTGATGATTTCGTAACCGTGTCGGGGTTTCTCGGCGATGAGGTGCAGGACGACCACGCGCAGGTCGCCATGGGCGAAGAAGCGGCCGAGACCGGCGTGGCGGCCGTCACGGCCATGCCGGCCGCGATCAAGGTGCAGATGGTCGTGGGTGCGGTCG
>DASRQX010000394.1:0-35194 GCA_035696165.1 Acetobacteraceae bacterium
GACGTCCGCTCGCTCGGGAAGCCCGATGCGGCGATCTATCAGCCGGTCCTGGAGCGACTCGGACTCCCGCCGGAACGCGTCCTCGCGGTCGGCGACGCCTTGCATACCGATATCGCTGGTGCCCAGGGGGTGGGTATCTCAACATGCTGGGTGCTCAGTGGCATCCACGGCTCGAACTTGCGTCGTGATGGTGGGGAATTCGATACGGTGCGGGCCGAGGCAGAGGCGAGAAACGCTGGCTTGGCGCCACTGTCGACGTTGCCGCATTTCACTTGGTAACCATCCCTCACTCGGTGGGTCCGCCAACCCGGCGCGTCACCCGTGGATGTCCGAGCAAATTAGTGGTCGGCCCTGATAGATTGGGCAGGGGAATCGGGTATAGGGATCACGCGTCGGATCCTACGCTCGTCGTCGCGGACGAACCTGTTCATGACCCAATGCAGGCTGTTCTCAATCGCCCAATGACCGCGGCCGATCGGGCCGAGAAGGATCGCCAGCAGGACGAGGGAGGTGATGTAAAATCGTATCTCCCGCTCGATCTTCTCGCCGGTCTCCCGAGAGCTTGCGACGAGGACGGCGGCCTTCGGGCTAGGCCGGTTGTGGCGTTCCTGCAGCCAGGCAATCGAGCAGCGGTCATCGAGATCGGGATGAGCGTAATAACTCTTTAGCGTAACAACTAAGCCGGTGTTGAATTTCGTTTATGAACCCAGGGTGTCATCGAAATCCTTGACTTTTCGCTCGGCGACGAAGACCTCGAAATCCTCGCGCAACGAGTCTTGATTGCCCTTCAGCGCCACAACGTAATCGGCTTTCTTGTCGACGATCTTTTGCGCAATTTCGCACTGCCGGCCCATCGTATCGATGGTCACGATCGCCCCCTCGATCGCCAGCATATCGAGTAGCTTGGGAATTGCCACGATATCGTTGGACTTTTCCGACACCTTCACCTGGCCAGGCACCAGATGTTGGCGTGCCGCAAGGCCGAGACCATGCGGATCGGGGCACCTGGCGCCGTTCTTTTGGTAGGATCGGTGCGAGGTCTTGCCATCGATGGCGATCACCACCTCCGGCGCTCCGGTCTCTGCGGCGACTCAAGCAACGAAGCAGCGCTGGAATTGCTCGGCATCGAGCGCTGCGAAGATGTCGCCGAGGTAATTGTGCGACGGCGTACCATCGCGAAATAGTCGGAATCGGCGCAGAAGATCAAGCTTCTTGCTACCGAAGCGGGCGATATCGACGAAGGTCTCCAGCCCAGCCAGCACCGCGTGCAGGCACAGCAGCAGCACCCCGTCGAGCAGATAGGTCGCCTTCCCAGGCTGGGGCGGGTTCGGCATGTCCCTGAAATATTTCAGAACAACAACCGCCTCACCAAACGCCTCACAGCCCCTTGCATCGCCATCGATCACCGCCCTCCGCGAATCGACCCGGAGGATCACCAAACATTCAGCACTCCAACGATTTGTCACACGCTTCCTTCACCCGATCACCCCGATAGATCTGGTTGACCAACGGCAGCGGCCACGCGTCGCGCAGCAAGCTGGGCGGCAAACTCCAGCGCGGCGATCAGACTAGATGGATCGGCGATGCCCCTGCCGGCGATGTCGTACGCAGTGCCGTGGTCGGGCGAGGTGCGCACGATCGGCAGACCGAGTGTCACGTTGACCCCGTGCGTCATGTCCAGCGTTTTCAGCGGGATCAGCGCCTGGTCATGATACATGCAAATCGCCACGTCGTAACGCGCGCGCGCCATTGCGGTGAACATCGTATCGGGCGGCCATGGACCAGAAACATCGAGCCCTTCTCCGCGGAGCTCATCGATCGCCGGGCCGATGATAGTGGTCTCCTCATCACCCAGCGCACCCTGTTCACCGGCATGCGGGTTGAGCCCGGCAATCGCCAAGCGAGGCGCGGCGATGCCGAAATCCTGTTGCAGCGCCGCCGCAGTGGTGCGTGCCGCGACAACTATGCGCTCACTGGTGATCATCTGGATCGATCTCTGTAACGAGGCGTGCACCGTCACGGGGACCACCCGAAGCGCCGGGCTGGCCAGCATCATAATCTGCTTACCCGTGGCGCCTGTCAGCGCGGCGAGGAATTCGGTATGTCCAGGGTAAGGGAAGCCGGCATCGTAGAGTGCAGCCTTGTTGATCGGGTTGGTGACCACGGCGCTAGCGCGGCCTTGCAACGCAAGGGCGGTGGCCTGCTCGATCGAAGCAATCACAGCGGCCGCATTTTTTGGATCCGGCTGGCCAGGGCGAACGGGGACGGCGAGGGAGATCGGCCAAACCGGCAACGCGTCGCGGAACAATGAAGGCACCGCGTCAAGTGTAGATACTGTCGTCACCGGCACATTGAGGCACATGTCCTGTGCAACCCGACGCAGTCGGTCCGGGTCATCCACCGCGACGAAGCAGCCAACACCACTGCGCCAAGCCTGCCAGGCGCGCAGGGTCAGTTCTCCGCCGATCCCGGCGGGGTCTCCCATAGTGAGAGCAAGCGGGCGCATTTCCTAGATATGCAACGCCCGTCCGCCGACCGCCAGCGCGGCTTCCTTTATCGCCTCGTTCAGGCTGGGATGCGCGTGGCAGGTGCGCGCCACGTCCTCAGCCGATGCGCCAAACTCAATCGCCATGGTCAGTTCGGCAATCAGCGTACCTCCGTCCGGGCCGACGATATGCGCGCCCAGCAGCCGGTCAGTGGTCTTGTCGGCGAGCAGCTTCACGAAGCCGTCGGTCGCGCCCATGGCGCGCGCGCGGCCGTTCGCGGTAAACGGGAACTTGCCGACGTTATAGACTATACCTGCGGCCTTCAACTCCTCCTCCGTGCGACCAACCGAGGCGACCTCGGGCGAGGTGTAGACGACGCTTGGGATCGCCTCGTAGTTCACATGCCCGGCCTGCCCGGCAATCAACTCGGCGACTGCGACGCCTTCGTCCTCCGCCTTGTGCGCCAGCATCGGACCGGCGATGACGTCGCCAATCGCCCACACGCCCGGAACGTTGGTGGCGAAATGCGCATCGGTGACGACCCGGCCGCGCGCATCGGTCCCCACGCCGGCCTCGGCCAACCCCAAGCCGGCGGTGTAGGCGCGCCGGCCGATCGCCAGCAGCACGATGTCGGCGTTCAGGGTTTCCGCCGGACCACCTTTAGCTGGCTCCATCGTCAGGATTACGCCGGCATTGCCCTTCACTGCACCGGTGACCTTGCTGCCGAGCCGGAACTTCAGCCCCTGTTTGGTCAAGATGCGCTGAAATGCAGTGGCCACCTCGGCATCCATGGTTGGGACGATGCGGTCGAGAAATTCGATAACCGTCACCTCGGCGCCAAGCCGGTGCCAAACGCTGCCCAGTTCCAGACCGATCACGCCGCCACCGATCACCACCAAGTGACCCGGCGTCTTGTCGATCTCCAGGCCACCGGTGGAGGTAACGATCTGCTTCTCGTCCACGTCGACGCCGGCCAACGGCATACTTTCGCTGCCGGTGGCAATGACGATGTTCTTCGTCTCGTACTGGGTGCCTCCGACGTCAACCTTACCAGAGGCGACGATGCGGCCGGTGCCCTTCAGCCAAGTGATCTTGTTCTTGCGGAACAGGAACTCGACGCCCTTAACGTTGGCGGTTACCACCTCGCCCTTACGTGCCTGCATGCGAGCCAGGTCCAGTTCCACGGCGCTGACCTTGATGCCGTGATCCGCCATCGCGTGCGTTACCTTGTGGAACTCCTCCGACGATTGGAGCAGAGCCTTGGAGGGGATGCAGCCGACGTTCAGGCAGGTGCCGCCGAGCGTGGCGCTGCTTTCGACGCATGCGACCTTCATGCCGAGCTGGGCGGCGCGGATGGCGCAGACATAGCCGCCCGGGCCGGCGCCGATAATGATGACGTCGAAGCTGTCGCTCATGTCACAGGTCCAGCAGCAGTCGGCGCGGGTCCTCCACGCCTTCCTTCACGCGCACCAGGAAGCTGACCGCCTCCTTCCCGTCGACAATGCGATGATCATAGCTGACAGCAAGATACATCATCGGCCTGATCTCGATCTTACCACCCACGACCATGGGGCGCTCCTGGATCTTGTGCATGCCCAGGATCGCCGATTGCGGTGGGTTGAGGATCGGGGTGGACATCAGGCTGCCGTATATTCCGCCATTTGTAATGCTGAATGTGCCGCCGGTCAGTTCGTCCAACTTCAGCGCGCCATCACGGGCGCGGCGACCGAAGTCGGCGACCGCCCTCTCGATCTCCGCGAAGCTCATGCCATCGGCGTCACGGACCACCGGTACCACCAACCCACCCGCGCCACCGACCGCGATCCCCATGTGGACGAAGTGCTTGTAGACGATGTCCTCACCGTCGATTTCGGCGTTCACCGCGGGGAATTCCTGCAACGCAGTCACGCAGGCCTTCACGAAGAAGCTCATGAAACCCAGCCGAACCCCATTGTGCTTCTTCTCGAACACATCGCGATACTCAGAACGCAGCGCCATCACTGCGGACATGTCCACCTCGTTGAAGGTGGTCAACATCGCGGCAGTGTTCTGCGCTTCCTTCAGCCGGGCCGCGATGGTGCGACGCAGGCGCGTCATGCGCACCCTCTCCTCCCGGGCATCGGGCACGCGCGGAGTAGCGGGGGCTGCGGATGTGGGCGGCGGCGCGGCGGGGCGATTGAGGAATTCCAGCACGTCACCCTTGGTGATCCGGCCGTCCTTGCCGGTGCCGATGCCAACCGCCTCAGCGGCGACGTGCCGCTCCTCCATCATTTTGGCAGCGGCTGGCAGCGGGGCATGAACGACCGCAGTCATTGAGGCAACCGGTGCCGGCGGGGGCGCGGCGGGACGCGACACCGGGCCGAGCGGACGCGGCGGCGGGCGCACGCCGGCGGTGGGATTGGCGGCGGGGCCGGCTACTGTCTGGGTCGCGGCCGGGTCGACCACGCCGAGTACGGCGCCGACCTCCACCTCGGTGCCCTCTGGCACGCTGATCACGGTTAGCACGCCGGCCACCGGCGCATTGACCTCCACTGTCACCTTGTCGGTTTCCAGCTCGACCAGCGGCTCATCGATTGCGACCGCCTCGCCAGGCTGCTTGATCCAACGGGCCACCGTGGCCGAGGTGACGCTTTCGCCCAGCGTGGGCACCTTGATTTCGGTCGCCATGTCGGGTCCTTCAGCCGTTCATCGAAGCTGCGGTCAGCGTGCGCATCAGGCGACGCCCAGCGCGGCCTTCACCAATGATGCCTGCTGGGCGTTGTGCGTCCGCGCGAGCCCGGTCGCCGGGCTCGCCGCGGCTTCCCGCCCGACATAGACCGGGCGCTTCGCCTTGAAATCCATCTCGGCAAGCACCGCCTCGACCCGCCGGTCGACGAATGTCCAAGCGCCCATGTTCTCGGGCTCTTCCTGGCACCAGATCACGTCGGCGTTGGTGTACTGTGCCAGCGCTGACGGCAACGAGTGGATCGGGAATGGGTAAAGCTGCTCGAGCCGCACGATCGCCACGTCGCTGATGGCCTGCTCGCGGCGCGCTGCCAACAGGTCATAATAGACCTTGCCGGTGCAAACGACGACTCGGCGCACCTGCTCCGGCGGAGCTATTGCGTCGATCTCCGGGATCACCGTGCGGAAACCACTGCCGTTGTTCATCTCGCTCAGCGGCGACAC
Source organism: Acetobacteraceae bacterium (assembly GCA_035696165.1). GTDB lineage: Bacteria > Pseudomonadota > Alphaproteobacteria > Acetobacterales > Acetobacteraceae > Palsa-883. Next base: position 5,655 of record DASRQX010000394.1, read on the forward strand.
TGCGAGCTTGTGGCGGAGCAGCGATTTTGGGGTGAAGATCACCAACGGCTTGCGGAAGTTGCGCTTCAACTGTCGTCGCAACGCGTGGAAGTAGTTGGCCGGTGTCGTCAGGTTGCACACCGTCATGTTGCGCTCGGCACAAAGCTGCAGATAGCGCTCGGGCCGTGCAGACGAATGTTCCGGCCCCTGGCCTTCGTGCCCGTGCGGCAACAGCAGGGTCAGGCCGGACATGCGCAACCACTTGGTCTCACCGCTGGCCAGGAACTGGTCGATGATCACCTGAGCGCCGTTGGCGAAGTCGCCGAACTGCGCTTCCCACAGCACCAGCGTCTGCGGATCGGCCAGCGAGTAGCCGTATTCGAACCCCAGCACTCCCGCTTCCGATAGTAGCGAGTTGTAGATTTCGATCTTCGCCTGGTCGGGGGCGACGTTGTTCAGCGGAACGTATTCGTTCTGGTTCTCCTGGTCGATCAACACCGCATGGCGCTGGCTGAAGGTGCCGCGCTGGCTGTCCTCGCCCGACAGGCGCACGCGGTGGCCTTCCAGCAGCAAAGTGCCGAAGGCCAGCGCCTCGGCGGTGGCCCAGTCGATCCCCTGGCCGGTGTCGATCATCGCCTGCTTGGCTTCGAGTTGGCGGATGATCTTCGGATTGACCGCGAAACCGTCCGGGACGTGCGCCAGTGCGGTGCCGACCCGCTGCAGTGCGGCGTCATCCACCGCGGTGGAGTCGTCCTGGTGATCGACCTCCTGATCAGCCTGCTTGAGGCCGCTCCAGTGGCCTTCCAACCAATCGGCCTTGTTGACCTTGTAGCCCTGCGCCGCCTGGTTGGCCGCCTCCAGAGTGGCGTTGAGCTCTTCCACCATCTTCCGCGCGTCAGCCGGCGAGACCATTTCCTCGGCCGCCAACCGCTCGGCATACAGCGCACGCGTGGTGCGCAGCTCGCTGATGGCCCGGTACATGATCGGCTGGGTAAACGCGGGTTCGTCCGTCTCATTGTGGCCGTGGCGACGGTAGCAGACGATATCCAGCACGATGTCGGTGGCGAAGCGCATGCGGAACTCCGCCGCCATGCGAGCGCAGAACACCACCGCTTCCGGATCGTCGCCGTTCACGTGCAAGATCGGGGCCTGGATCGATTTCGCCACATCGGTGCAATACAAGCCCGAATAGGCGTGCGCCGGAACGGTGGTAAACCCGATCTGGTTGTTGACGATCAGGTGGATGGTGCCGCCGGTCCGGTAGCCGATGAGTTGGCTCATCGCCAGCGTCTCGTAGACCAAACCCTGGCCGGCGAACGCGGCGTCGCCGTGCATCAGGATCGCCATCACCGAGAAGCGGCGCTGGGTGTCGCCGGCCTGGTCTTGCCTAGCGCGTACCTTGCCGACCACGACCGGATCCACCGCCTCGAGATGCGACGGGTTGGGTTGCAACGACAGGTGTACCATCCGCCCCTCGATCTCCTGGTCGGTCGAGGTTCCGAGGTGGTATTTAACATCCCCCGAGCCTTGCACGTCGTCGGGCTTGAAGCTCTCGCCGCCGAATTCGCTGAACAAGGCGGTCAGTGGCTTTTTCACCACATTGACCAGGGTGTTGAGCCGGCCGCGATGCGGCATGCCGATCGCCACCTCCTGGACGCCAGCCGCGGCGCAGGTCTCGATCATGGCGTGGATGGCGGGAATGGTGATCTCGCCGCCTTCCAGGCCGAAGCGCTTGGTGGTGACGTAGCGCTTCTGGCAGAACATCTCGAAGCCCTCGGCCTCGGTGAGTTCCTTGAGGATCTTCCGCTTGGCGGTGCGGTCGAAGGCGGTGCGCCATGGGGCGCCTTCCACCCGACGTTGGATCCAGGCCTTCTGATCGGGGTCCTGGATGTGCATGAATTCGACGCCGATCGAGCCGCAATACGTCGTGCGCAGGATGCTCATGATCTCGCGCAGCGTCGCGCTCTCACGGCCCAACACGTTGTCGATGAAGATGCCGCGGTCCCAGTCGGTTGGGGTGAAGCCGTAGCTCAGCGGGTCCAGTTCGGCGTGTGACTTGGGGACCTGCAGGCCAAGCGGGTCGAGTTTCGCCTCGAGGTGGCCGCGCACGCGGTAAGAGCGGATCAGCATCAAGGCACGCAGGGAGGCAATGATTTCAGCACGCGTTTCGGGGCGCGCGGGGGGGGCGGCTGGCGTTGATTGGGGAGTGACCGCCGGAGGTTCGCCTTCGGCGGAGGCGAACGGATGTGGGGTCCAGGAGGCGCCGGTCGCATCCTGCAACACGGCACGGGCCTCGTCGTTCAGTGCGGCGAACAACTCGCCGAAGCTGGGATCGACCAAGGCGGGCTCAGTGGCCCAGCGGGCATACTGCTCGCCGAGAAACGCCGCGTTCGCGCCGGAGAAGGCGGAAGCGAGAATGTCAACGCCAGCCATTCATTGCGATCCTTCGCCTGCGGTCGGACCGCGATGGCGGCCGACATCCTCCGATCCACACCCGGCATCGCGCACCGGGTTGCGCTTGCCGCCCGTCACGGCGCCACGCGCTTCGCGCCAGAAGCCTGGGCTCCTGGCGCGGGACATTTGGCACGGAGGCTCGATTACAGGCGGTAAACAGCTTAACCGAGGACATGCACCGGCTGTGTGACCTTTTCAAGCGCGCATGCCGGCGCGATGGCCGGCATGCGGTTGGATCTAGGCTGGGGGGTCAGGTGGCCGGCTGGGCGGTGGGATCCGGTGGTACCGGTGGCTGGCGGCGTTCGCCGATGAACTGGTCGAATTCAGCCTTGTCTTTCGCGAAGCGCAGCCGCTCGAGAAAGGCGGCGAAGTCCTGTTGTTCCTGCTCCAGCCTGCGGAGGGTCTCGGCGCGGTATTCATCGAATGCTCGGTTGCCGGAGGCCGAGGTGGCCTGCTCGCCGCCACACCAGTTGCGCTTCCATGCGCTCCAGGGCGCGCCGCCCTGCCATGGGCCACCGGCGTTGTTGGCCTGGCGGCGGAAAGCTCTGCATCCCATTCGTCCACTCCCGATTATATAAAATAGAATGGCCAGACCCACCGGCCACCAGAGGATGAAGCCCAGCACCGTGAGTGCGATGGCGAGCGGGCGGGGCAGGTTGTGTAGCGCCCAGGGCGAACCCCAGTGCCAAGGGTGATCTTGCCAGTTTGGGCCTTGGCCCCAGGGGGACCCGCTGCCGGGTGGGCCGAAGCTTTGGCTGTTCGCAGCACTTGTCATCGCCGCCTCATGTGAATGTAAGACACATTTACATTGGGGTGTTGGATGGATGCGGTCAAGGGCCTTCCCGGTGATTCGCGAGAGAATCCGCCCCGACGGGGCCCGGACACTTGGCGGCTGGATGCGCTGGTTGCATAGACATCGCAGTCCCGACGGAAGTGCTCCCACCCAGTGACCATGCTCATGCGCATTCCATTCGGCCTCGACCGCCTGCCGAGGTCCATTAATCTCGACGACCCACGGCTGCCAACCGCGCCCGCCGGGATTGACGCACTGCGGCTGAACACCGAGCCGTTGCCGCAGGCCGCTATGCCGGAGGTGATCGGCAACCACACTACCCAGGTTGCAGCCGCGTTGGACTGGCTGGTTTCCCTATGCGGCGACTACGCCAAGCCGCGGCGGCGTTTCATTGCGACCTACTTCGCGTTCCTTACCGCCCAGATTGCTGCGCAGCGGGCCGCCCTCGCCGAGAATTTGGCGCGCTACGATGGTCTCTACACACCGGACGACTGGTTCTGGTCCGCGCCTCGCCCACTGCCGCGGGCCTGGCTACCTGGCCCGGACGGCATGCTGCCAGCAGAGATCGCGTTCTGGGATGGCGCGCAACCCCTCGCCCTCGAGTTGACCGTCCGCGACACGCCCCGCCAAGCAGCCCTGGAAATGGCCGGGGCCCAGGTCCTGCGGATCGGTTCCGATGCACTTACGGAACCTGAGGCGCTTGGCGCTCTACTGCCCGCCCCGTTCCACGCCTTTTGGCGCAGCCACGTGTTGCCCGCCAGCCCATTCCGCCGACCAATCCCTTACGGCGTGCTTGGCCCTGCTACAGCGTGAGTTCCAGCACGTACAGCCCACCGGCGAAACGGTCCACTGCGTAGACCAGCCGATTTTCGTCGACATACACGTCGTTGATCATCGCAGCCTTCATCGGCGAGCCCTCTGGTGGCGGCGGGATATATGACGCCACTTCCTTCGGTTGCAGCGGATCAGTAATGTCGTGCACCCGCAAGCCACCGCCGAAATACGTGCCGAACACCAGCGTGTCGGACTGGAACGACGGCCCGGGTCGGTTCTCATGCAGGTTGTGCGCGCCGTAGCGGCCGCCGATCGCGTAGTCCTCCATCGGCGGCAGCGGCAGCGTGGACACCGAGATCAGGTTGTCTTCGCGCCGCGCGTCCAACAGCCAGACCAGTTTAGGCCAGTCGAGGCCCTCGGTCCGCACGCACTCGTCGCTGACCACCAGCAGGTCGCGGTCGAATAGCGGCATGACGGTGTGGGTGAAGCCGGGGAATGGGGGGTGGGGATTCCAGTGCCCCACCAGCTTCGGCGCGGCGATGTCGGAGATGTCTAGCACGCAGGCCCCGCCATCGATGTAGCCGACATAAGCGCGGTCCGGTCGTTCCGGGTAGACATTGGTGTTGTGCGCCCGCCAGCCGGTATCGAATTTCGGATGCCGTGTGACCGCCGGCGCGGTGTCGCGCTCTTCCGTGCCCGGATACCACCAGCGTCCCAGTTCACGCGGTCTCACTGGATCGCCGACATCAATTGCGGTGTAACACTGATCGTCCTTCAGGTTGCGGGGCATGAAATCCGCCGCGCCGCTGGAACAATGGATCGTCTTGCCGTCAACGAACCAAAGCTGGTGCACGCCGCGCGAACGCGGTCCGGAGCGATCGACGAAGCTGATGCTACGCGGCTGTTCCGGTATTGAGATGTCGAACAGCTCGATCCCCGCCGGCGTCGCGCCGTGCGTGCCGGTCTGATACGCCACCGCCATGATGTCGCCGCAGACCTCCAGCGAGTTGGAGCGCACGTTGCGATGCGGCAGTTCGGTCTGCAGGATCATGCGCGGCTTGATCGGGTCGGTAACGTCTACCGCGGTGAAGTTTTTCGGCGCGCACTCATGCGCCATCCACATGATGCGCCGGCCATCGGGTCGCACCTGCAGGCTGACGCCCTCGCCGACATTGCCAGCGTTACCCAACGTGTCGTGCGCGAGCAGGCGGAAATTATGCGCTTCCGGTTGCGCCATGGCCGGTCCTCCCTGATTGTGCGTGCGAGCCACCAGGAGGGACGGATGCCGTCGGACCACGCGGCGAACACGGTGCCGGTGACGATCATCACCGGCTTCCTGGGTAGCGGCAAGACCACGCTGCTGAACCGGCTGCTGAAGGTGCCATCGCTCGCCGACACCGTGGTGATCGTCAACGAGTTCGGCGCGGTCGGGCTGGACCATTTGCTGATCGAGCAGGCGATCGAGGATGCGGTACTGCTGAAAAATGGCTGCATCTGCTGCACCGTCAGCGGCGACATCGCCGATACGTTGGAGACACTGTGGCGTCGGCGTGCGGATGGCGTGCTGCCGCCGTTCCGGCGCATCGTGATCGAGACCACCGGCCTCGCCGACCCCGCTCCGGTGGCGCACGCGCTGCTGGCTGGGCCGGAGGCGCATTACGCTTGCCGGCTGGACGGGATCGTCACAACGGTGGACGCCTTGCACGGGCTCGGTCAGTTCGACCGGCAAGAAGAAGCGCGGCGGCAAGTGGCGATGGCCGATCGCATCCTGCTGACCAAGACCGATCTCGCGGATGAGGCGGATATCGCGATGGTCACGGAGCGAGTTGTCGCGCTGAACCCGACCGCGCCGATGAGTTGTGTGGTTTCCGGCGCGATCGATCCGTCCGAGGTGTTCGATCTCGGCCCCGACGCGGCCGACACCGAGGCGCGGCTGGAGCAGTGGCTGCGCCCACTCGACCGCGAACTGCATCACGGTCATCAGCACCATCCGTTCCGGCATGGCGACGAGATCACGTCGGTCGTGTTGCGCCGCAGCCGGCCAATAGAGTGGTCTGCCCTGGAGACGTGGCTGAACTCCCTATTGTCGCTGCGCGGCGAGCGTGTGCTGCGGCTGAAGGGCTTGGTGCGCGTGGCCGATCACGACCGACCGATCGTCTTGCAAGGCGTGCATCACGTGCTGCACCCGCCGGTGTTTCTGGAGCGCTCGGTCGCGTCGGGCGAGTCGCAGATCGTTCTGATCACGCGGGGATTGTCGGCGTCCGGATTGCGCGCCAGCTTCGCCGCCGCGATGGCGTGATCGGGTAGGGCGGAGAGGCCCGGCGCCTTCCGCCATGTCGTGACGGCGGAAGGCACAAGGGTTTTTCTGCCCCTGGCGCCTTCATTGGGGCGATTGCCTAAGTCACATCGGCCCGCCCGCAAGGCCGAGACTTTGGAGATACAGCAGCACGCCAGCCTCCAGCAGTTCTTCCGGCAACATCGGCAGCTTCCGCCGCGACGGGTCTGCGCGCACGAACAGCGACGCGATCCCGTGCGACAACGCCCAAACGTGCAGGGCCATCATCAGCGACGGCGGCCGGCGCCCCGGTGGCAGTGCATCCGATAGTCGCTCCGCAGCCTTGCGCAATACCCCGAAGGCGCGATCCGCGGCGACGGACAATCCAGGATGGGCGGTGAAATCGATCCGCGCTTCAAACATGGCCGCATAATGGGCCGGCTCGTCACGCGCGAAAGCGAGATAGGCGCGGCCCACCGCCTCGAAGGCGCGGACCGGAAGCGGCCTTCCGTCGTTCCATGCCGCGGTCAACGCGACCGTGAAGCGCTCGAACCCGCGCAACGCCACCTCGGCGAGCAGTGCATCGGCGTCGCGGAAATGCCGGTATGGCGCCGCTGGGCTTACGCCGGCCAGGCGCGCTGCCTCAGCGATGGTGAAACCGGCAGGGCCCTTTGTCGCGATCAGCGCCAGCGCGGCTTCCACCAACGCCTCGCGCAGATTGCCGTGGTGGTAACCGCGACGCTCGAATCCGCCCTGGGACGACCAGCTCATGTGACGATGTTTTACATCGCGAGCGCGCGAACGCCAGCGCTGGTCGCGCGAGGCCGTGACCTGGGTTAGCGTCAGGAGTTGTCGCTCCCGAGGGATAGCTGCTCATGAACGTCGCGGAACTCCCCATCACCGGCTACTTCGACCGGCTTTCCGGCCGGCCTGGTGAAACATTGACCGCGCACGTCAGTGTTCGCGCCGGCGGGGTGTATCGCGCCCGGTTGGCGCGGGTGATCTGCGCCGATCCCAATCCGGCGGGGCCGGGGATGCGGTTCGAGGACCTCGCCGGCCTGTTCGACCGCGCCATCGAGGGCCGGCACCAGGCGATCAGCATCGGCTCATATGGACGTGTCGCGGCTGGTCCTACGCGCGCTGCCGCGGCTCCATGTACGTGGACTGCGCTCATTTGGCCGGGCGTGGTGACGCGTCGACAGGCCGTTCTGGCGGACACGGGCGGCGGCGCCGAGATAGTCTTGTCGATCGGGCCGGACGGAACCGGCGCGCAGTTTGTCTGGCCCGGGGGCACGGTGGCGATCGCGACCGGTGTGACGCTCCGGGTGCGTCGTTGGTATCGCATCTGGGTCAGTGCCGATCCGGCGACCGGGCGCGTCGTGGTCGGACAGCAGGCCATGATGCATGGCGCGCCGACGATCGCCGGCACGGCAGTCGCCGGGCTGCTCCTACCGAGTGGCGGCCCGGTCTTGGTCGCCGCGGAGAACCCGGGTGCGCCGCGTCACCACTATACCGGCAAGATCGAAGAACCAGCGATTTTGGCGGGTTTTTTTGAGACCTGGCCCGACGTCCTTGCCCGGCCCGGTCAGCTGGGCGGCACAGTGCTCGCGACCTGGGACTTCTCCCGGGGCATCGACGGCCTGGCCATCACAGATACCGGCCCGCAAGCCTGTCACGGGACACTGGTCAATCTGCCGGCGCGCGCGGCGGTGGGGGTACGCTGGAGCGGGCAGGAGGCGTGCTGGCGCCACGCGAATGGCGACTATGGCGCCATTCATTTCCACGCTGACGACCTTGAGGAGTGCGCCTGGCAGCCGGATTTTGCGTTCACCATTCCCACCGGGCTGCGCAGTGGCTGCTATGTGTTGCACCTGACCTGTGCGGACGGCGTCGACTGGCTGCCATTCTACGTGTTGCCGTCGCGTGACGGCACCCGCGCGCCGGTCGTCTTCCTGGCCTCCACTTTTACCTACCAGGCCTATGCCAACCATGCGCGCGGCAACGCCGACGATGCGTATCGGGCGCGGGTGGCGGCCTGGGGTGCCTACCCGCACAACCCGGACGATTATCCAATCTATGGCGTGTCAACCTACAACCGCCATCCGGACGGCAGTGGGGTGTCGCTGTCCTCCCGCCTGCGGCCGATCCTGACCATGCGCCCGGGCTACCTGACCTTCAACGACCAGCGCGGGTCCGGCACGCGGCACTTCGTCGCTGATAGCCACATTCTGGCTTGGTTGGAGGACAAAGGCCTTGTCTACGACATCGTCACCGACGAGGATCTGGACGACGAGGGCGCGGCGTTGCTGGCACCCTATCGCGCGGTTCTAACCGGCTCGCATCCCGAGTACCATACTGGGCGGACGCTGGACGCGCTACAGTCCTATACTCATGGCGGCGGGCGGTTGGCCTATCTCGGAGGCAATGGTTTCTATTGGAGGATCGCGCGATCGCCGGCGTTGCCGCATGTGATCGAAATCCGCCGCGCCGAGGGTGGCATTCGCGCCTGGCAGGCGGAACCAGGCGAGTATTACCACATGCTGGACGGCCAGCTCGGTGGGATGTGGCGGCGCAATCGGCGACCACCGCAACAGCTTGCCGGTGTGGGCTTTACTGGGCAGGGGCTGTTCGAGGGGACCCACTACCGTCGATTGCCGGCGTCCTACGAGCCGCGGTTCGGCTGGATGTTCGACGGGATAGCCGAGGACGTGCTTGGCGATTACGGCCTGTCCGGCGGTGGGGCTGCCGGGTTCGAGCTGGATCGTGCAGACAGCGATCTGGGCACATCGGACAACGCGGTGATCCTGGCGCGCTCGGAGACTCCGCCGGCCTCGATGACGCTGGTGCTGGAGGAGATGCTGTCGCACCTATCGACCGTGTCCGGCGAGCCGGCGGCCGACCTGATGCGAGCCGAGATCGTCTATTTCGAGACGCCGGGTGGCGGCGCGGTGTTTTCGGTCGGTTCGATTACGTTCTGCGGCAGCCTGTGGCGCAACGGCTTTGAGGGGCCGGTCTCGCGATTGTTGGAGAACGTCGTCCGGCGATTCCAGCAGGGCTGAGTACCCGCAGGACTGCGACGCACCCCACCGCGGTTTGACAGAGCCTGAAAGATGCGGTCGGGGTAACGATAGAGGCGCCTGCGAAAGGGCAAAGCGGCACCTGCGAAAGCCTGGGACGCGTTAACGTTTGGCTAACCCACCGTTCTTACATTGTTGCGGATACTGGTTCGGTTCCTGCCGTGCCGGCGCGCCACGGACTGACAATTGCGGGCCCGACCTCGCGGCACAAGGCGAGGCGACAGGAGCGCCCTGAAATACCGGCAAAAAGCCCCGAAAAACCCCAGCACGCTCGCGGGGCTCCACCGGTGAACATCCCCCAATCGAGACGGTCGGCAGCCCCAACCGGCGATATCGTTCGGTGTCAGGCACATCTCGATACGGCAATGGTATGGCTCGAGACATCGACGCGCCGAACCATCGCAATCGCAAGAGAAATGCGTTTGATACTAGCCGTCCGAAAGATTGACCCACCGGCGCTACCACCCCGTCATGCCGACCCCCGGGTCAAGAAGGTGGGTATCGCCGAAGAGCCGTTCCTTTCGACACCGGCAGTGGACTAGGCGCCATGTCGATCACAACCACGGTTGGTTCGATAGTCACAACGCCGGATGAACAGATCGACCTGTCTGCACTGTTCTCGGTCTCACCTTCGGCAAGCGACCCAACCTATCTTATCGTCGATGGCCTGGACCGCGACGAGTACACCGCCGGCTACAGCCCGAGCGACATGGGGTCGCTATCAGGAAACGGCGTGACGCAGGCGTTCAGCAACGTCGGCGGCGATGCGTGGTCGGTGGGGATCGTGTTCACGTACAAGGCCTCGACCGGACAATACTACAACGCCACCTACGGCTATTTCGACCAGATGACGTTCACGGCGTCGTCGAACACCAACGACAACGTCAGCCTTTCGGGCTACACCACCAGCAATTACAGCCTCGCTACCAACGACGCAACGAGTCCGTACTCCCTCGAGCAATACGCCGCTGTCTTCGGCTATGTCGGCAGCGTCAGTGTCGTCACGCAACCAACCTATGGCGGCCCCGCACCGACCCAGGCCACGCCGGATGCGATCTGCACCACGGCAGAGTCGTTTGTCGACAAGGCCTGGAATATCGACGGCTGTTGGGTTCTGGCCTCCAACATCTCGGCCGAGGCAGGCGCTTCGCTGCCGGTCTCCAGCACCTTGGTCGGGGTCTCCGGCGTGGCCAACGGCGAGTGGATCGTCGCGTACAACGGGCCGGTCAGCGCCGACGCCAACTGGGAGCTGAACGTCACGGCTGGCGAGATGGTCGCATTCGTGACTACCAGCGGCGGCGGCCACATCACGACGGTCGTATCCGGGTCCGGCACTTCGGCGATGCTGATCGACAACATCGAATACATCTATAACAACGGCGGCATCGCGAACCCAGCCAACGATGGTTCAGTCCACGATATCATCCTGGCGGCGCCGCATGCGGCCACGCAAGAGTTTGATGGCGTCAATCCGTCCGACGCGGTGGTCTACGAACTGGACGCGCCGACTGTGAGCGACATGGTGACCTCAGTGACCGTCGCCGAGCGGGCCACCCAATCGCTGGCATCCCCGTTCACCGCCAGAAATCCACTGGCGTCGCAGGCGATCACCAAGTGGCAAATCTATGACACCGACACAAACAACCCGATCACATTGGGCGGGGTTGCCCAATCCGCTGGCCATTCGGCTGCCGGCGCTGCGACAGTCGCGTCGCTGACGGCCGCGGCGCTTCTGGCGGGCATGGTCGCCGCACCGACACGATCGAGGTCCGTGGCTAGGACGGGTCCTATTGGGGCGACCGGCAAAGCCTGACCGTGGCGGTGACGGCAACGGCGGCGGCGCGGGCGCCAACGGTCACCGAGCAGACCGCCAACCAGACCTGGACCCAGGGCGAGAAGGTTAGCCTGGCGCTGCCGGCGAACACATTCACCGATCCGCAGAGCGAGACGCTGACCTACACCGCGAGCCTATCGAGTGGTCAGGCGCTGCCCTCGTGGCTCAGCTTCGACGCCTCGACCAAGACGTTCTCCGGCACGGTGCCCACCGGCATGGAGAACCTGACGCTCAAGGTTACCGCAACCGACACTGGCAGCCTGTCCGTCAGCGAAACTTTCGGTGTCACCGTCCCGCCCGTACCGGCCGCAAAGCCGCCAACTGTCACTGACCAGACCGCCAACCAGATCTGGACCCAGGGACAGAAGATCAGCCTGGCGCTGCCGGCGAACACTTTCACTGATCCGCAGAGCGGGACGCTGACCTACGCCGCGAGCCAATCGAGTGGCCGGACGCTGCCCTCGTGGCTCAGCTTCAATACCGCGACGAAGACCTTCTCCGGCACCGTGCCCGCGGGCATGGAGAGCCTGACCCTCAAGGTCACCGACACCGGCGGCCTGTCCGTCAGCGAAACATTCGGCGTCGCTGTCCCGCCGGTACCAGCGGCAAAGCTGCCAACGATCACGGACCAGACCGCCAACCAGACCTGGACACAGGGACAGAAGATCAGCCTGGCATTGCCGGCGAAGACCTTTACCGATCCACAAAGCAAGACGCTGTCCTACTCCGCGCGGCAGTCGAATGGCCAGGCGCTGCCGTCCTGGCTCAGCTTCAACGCCGCGACCAACACGTTATCCGGCATCGTGCCCGCGGGCAGGGAAAACCTGACCCTAAAGGTCACCGCCACCGACACCAGGGGCCTTTCCGCCAGTGACACATTTGGCGTCACTGTCCCGGCTGCCGCGCCGACGATCACCGACCAGACCGCCAACCAGACCTGGACACAGGGACAGAAGATCAGCCTGGCGCTGCCGGCGAACACATTCAACGATCCGCAGAGCGACACGCTGACCTACAATGCCCGGCAGTCCAATGGTCTGGCACTCCCCGCTTGGCTCAGCTTCAATGCTGCGACCCGTACCTTCTCCGGCACCGTGCCAACCGGCGTGGAAAGCCTGACCCTCAAGATCACCGCCACCGACACCAGCGGCCTGTCGGGTAGCGAAACCTTCGGCATCACGGTGCCGGCTTCGGGCGCACCGCCCGGCGGGCGCGCAAGCACCGCTGGTGGGACATCATCGTTCGGCGACATGATTACGATCCCCGCGTCAAACAGCGTGATCAATCCGGGGACCGGCAGCTACCAGATGCAGTTTCTTCCAGGAACCGTCGCAGACACGGTCGTTCTGCACGCCGGCGGGATCGACCAAATCATCGGCTTCAACGTGGATGCGGGCGATGCCTTGGATCCGCGGATCCTTATCGCTGGCTCGAATGTCGACCTGGCGGTGGCTTCAGCCCACCTCGCGTCTTACGTCACAGTGTCCGACCAGGGGGCCAATGCCGCCCTGCTGTTCGACCCGTCGGGACACGGCAGGGGCAGCGTGGTGGCGATACTGGATAACCTGGGCAGCACCGTGACCAATCTGACGGCCTTGACCAACCACGGCGCGCTGATGTTTTCCTGACTGCCTGGCCGGGGCCAGCGATCGACCCGGTATTATGCAGCCGTAGGCACCGTTCGGCCGACAACCGCCGTCTGCTGACTCCTTATCACATTCGGCGTGACGGACGAGCCAGTCATAGCCGGACGGAAATTAGGCCCGATCCGCACCAATATCAGAGATCCGATGGTTGGCTGTTGATGAAGAAAAGTTAGACTGGCTATCCTTCTGCGTCAAGGGAATTCATCCCCAGGGTTGGTGCTCACTGCTGCATAATACCGGATCAGCCGCGCAGTACCTTTACCATCGTGGAACCAAGCGCAGCCGGGCTTTCCGCAACATGGATGCCGGCGGCACGCATCGCCTCCATCTTCGCCGCTGCGGTGTCACGACCGCCGCTGATCACCGCGCCGGCGTGGCCCATGCGGCGGCCCGGCGGCGCCGTAGAGCCCGCAATAAAGCCGACGGTAGGCTTCTTCACTGAGTTGTGTGCCAGGAAGTCGGCGGCATCAATTTCGCTCTGACCACCGATTTCGCCGATCATGACGAGCTGCTTCGTCTCGGGGTCGGCGAGGAACATCTCCAGGATTTCGATGAAGTCGGTCCCTTTCACCGGGTCGCCGCCGATCCCGACGCAACTGCTCTGCCCGAGGCCGGCTGCGGTGGTCTGCGCCACCGCCTCGTAAGTCAGCGTGCCGGAGCGCGAAACAATCCCCACGCTGCCGCGCCGGTGGATGTGGCCCGGCATAATTCCGATCTTGCAGGCGTCGGGGGTGATGACACCCGGGCAGTTCGGCCCGATCAGCCGCGACTTCGATCCGCTGAGCGCGCGCTTCACCCGTACCATGTCCAGCACCGGAATGCCCTCGGTGATGCAAATCACCAGCGGGAACTCGGCGTCGATCGCTTCCAGGATGGCATCGGCGGCGAACGGTGGCGGCACGTAGATCACGGTTGCGGTGGCGCCGGTCTTGTCCTTCGCCTCGATCACTGTGTCGAACACTGGCAGGTTCAGATGTATCGTTCCGCCCTTGCCGGGTGTGACACCGCCCATGACCTTCGTGCCGTAGGCGATCGCCTGTTCCGAGTGGAACGTGCCCTGGGCGCCGGTGAAGCCCTGGGTGATGACCTTGGTGTTCGCATCGACTAGGATGGCCATGTCAGGCGGCCTCCCGCACTGCGGTGACGATCTTCTCCGCCGCATCCGCCAGGTTGTCGGCGGCGATGATCGGCAGGTTGGAACGGGCGAGGATTTCCTTGCCCAGATCGACGTTGGTGCCCTCCAGCCGCACCACCAATGGCACCGAAAGCTGCACCTCGCGCGCGGCGGAGACGACACCTTCGGCGATCACGTCGCAGCGCATGATGCCGCCGAAGATGTTGACCAGGATGCCCTCGACGTTGGGGTCCGACAGGATAATCTTGAACGCCGCGGTGACGCGTTCCTTGGTGGCGCCGCCGCCGACATCCAGGAAATTGGCCGGTGACGCGCCGTACAGCTTGATGATGTCCATCGTCGCCATCGCCAGCCCGGCACCGTTCACCATGCAGCCGATCGTGCCGTCCAGCGCCACATAGTTCAGCTCGTACCTGGCGGCCTCCAGTTCCTTCGGGTCCTCCTCCGCTTCGTCGCGCAGCTTGCTGAGCTCCGGGTGACGGAACAGGGCGTTGTCGTCGAAGCTGACCTTGGCATCCAGCGCAACCACGTCGCCGGCGCTGCTGACCACCAGCGGGTTGATCTCGATGATACCGCAATCCAGGCCGGTGAAGGCGGCGTACAGCGCCGGGATGAACCTGCCCAACGCGCTGATTTGCTTGCCGCTCAGGCCGAGGCCAAAGGCCAGCCGGCGCGCATGGAAGCCGCAAACCCCGGCCGCGGGGTCGATGCCGAGGCGGAGGATCTTCTCCGGGTGATTCGCCGCCACCTCCTCGATCTCCATGCCACCGTCGGCGGAGGCAACCAGTGTGACCCGGCCGGACACCCGGTCGACCAGCAGCGACAGATACAGCTCGCGCGCAATATCGCAGCCCGCCTCGACATAAACGCGCCGGACCACGCGCCCGTGCGGTCCGGTCTGCTTGGTCACCAGCGTGTGCCCGATCATCGCCTCGGCGGCGGTCTTGACCTCGTCGACCGAGCGGGCGATCCGCACCCCGCCTTTGCCTGCCGCGTCATCGACGAAATGGCCGGCCCCGCGGCCCCCGGCGTGGATCTGCGACTTCACGACATAGACCGGGCCCGGCAGCTTGCCCGCCGCGACAGCGGCCTCGTCCGGTGTCCAGGCGACGTACCCATCCAGCACGGTCACGCCGTAGCCCTTCAGCAGCTCCTTCGCCTGATACTCGTGGATGTTCATCTCTGCCCCCTCCGTGCGCGCCCAGGGGCAATCACCCGATCAACTTCTTCGACGCCTCTATCAGTTCCAGCACCGAGGCGCAGGACTTGTCGAATGCTGCCTTCTCAGTCGGGTTCAGCTCGATCTCGACAATCCGCTCCACTCCGCCGGCGCCGATCACTACCGGCACGCCGACATACAGGTCCTTGATGCCGTACTGGCCGGTCAGGTAGGCGGCGCAGGGAAGCACCCGCTTCTTGTCCTTCAGGTAGCTCTCGGCCATGGCGATCGCCGAGGCGGCCGGCGCGTAGAAGGCGCTGCCACGTTCCAGCAGCTTGACGATCTCCCCGCCGCCATTGGCAGTGCGCGTCACGATCGCGTCGATCTTCGCCTGCGTTGTCCAGCCCATCTTCACGAGGTCGGGCACCGGGATGCCAGCGACCGTGGAGTAGCGGGTCAGCGGCACCATGCTGTCGCCATGGCCGCCGAGGACGAAGGCAGTGACGTCTTCCACCGAGACGCCGAACTCCTGCGCCAGGAACAGCCGAAAGCGGGAGCTGTCCAGCACACCGGCCATGCCGACCACGCGATTGGCGGGCAGGCCCGACTTCTCCTTCATCACCCAGACCATCGCGTCGAGCGGGTTGGTGATGCAAATGACGAAAGCGTTCGGGCAGTTGGCACGGATGCCCGCCGCCACTTCCGCGATGACGCCGGCGTTCTTGCCGATCAGGTCATCGCGCGACATTCCCGGGGTGCGGGGGAACCCGGCGGTCACGATCACCACGTCGGCGCCCTTGATCGCGGCATAGTCGGACCCGCCGGCCATCAGCGCGTCGAATCCGTCAACCGGGCCGGACTGCATGATGTCCAGCGCCTTGCCGGCGGCCACGCCGCCGAACACGTCGAACAACACCACGTCACCCAACTCCTTCAAGCCGATCAGGTGAGCGAGCGTGCCGCCGATGTTGCCGGCGCCGATCAGGGCGATCTTGTTGCGGGCCATAGGGGGTTCCTTACCGAGGCCGTCGGGCGGCCATCTGCCAATCGAAACCGTGCGAGCCCGACGATGGAGGCGAGCCTCCCGACGGGGCGCCCGTCACTAGCCCATCGGCCAATCCGCGACAAGGCGGTGCAGTGCAGCACACTCAGCGAGCCCCGCCCAAAGGCCATTGAACCGAGGACGCAATGCCGGATTTGAAACGCTCTGATAACCCTGGTCGTGCTGTGTTGCGGGGTGTTTTGCGGGGACCAGACGTTGAAACCACGACTGTCCGGCGCCGCGATACAGGAGGGCAGCGCAACCTGGCGCGGGAAACTACGTCCGCCGCGGCGGGTCTCCCTGCGGTGCGACCATCGGGCCATGACTGCGCTGGAATACGCCGTCATCGCCGGCGTGATGGTGTTCGTCGCGCTGACAGTCACTCGTCCTTTTGGGACTGGGCTCAGCAACCTGCTCGCCCATGTGGCCGACGCGCTATAATCGGTTGGATCCCCGGCGCGTCACGCAGTGCGGCCCCGGCTCCCCTCCCGTCCAATCGGGAGGGGATGGCAAGAGCGATCAGTAGCCGAGGGCCTCCTGTTCCACGGGCAGCCAGCGACCATTCTTCACCACGGCCAGGAATGATTTGGTGGACCCGTGATGCTGATCCGGTCCGAATGACAACACCGAGCCGAAGATATCTTTGTACTCGGTGATACTCTCCATCGCCTTTATGAAACTGTCGGCCGTCAGGTCGCGTCCAGCCCGATCGAGCCCCAGCAGCACCAGTTGCGCGGCGGTATAGCCAACCTCGCCATGAAAGTTCGGGTCGCGGCCAAAGCGTGCCTTGTACTTTTTGGCGAAGGCCTGCACTTCCGGGCGCGGATCGTCCGGATAGGCATACAGCGCCGGGGTCATGCAGAAGAAGCCTTCGGCCGCGCCGCCGGGCAGCGTGGCCACGGCAGTGTCATAGGCGGCGAACTGGCCTACAAAGTCGACGTTCCAATCCATCTTGCGGGCCGTTGCGATGATGATGTTGGTGTCGCGCACGATCGTACCAAGGCCAATGAAATCGCAGCCCGAATCATGCAGCTTGGTCACGGCGGCGTTGAAGTCGGTGTCGGTAGGCTTGTGCGCCGTGGTGGCAACCACCTTAAGGCCGAGCGCCTCGGCCTCCGCCTGGATGCCAGCCATGACGTCGCGGCCGAAATCAGAGTCCTGGTACATCGCGCAGATCTTCTTGCGGCCGCGATTCCCGACGAAATACTTCACCGCGGCACGCATCTGATCGTAGTACGAGGCAAACTGCGCGAACTTCAGCCGGTTATATGGTTGGTACATCGACCGAGCCGACGTAAGCGGGAACATGTTGGGCACGTTCTTCTCGAACTGCGCCGGCATATTGGCGTCGTTCATTGGCGTGCCACCGTCATCGAGTGCGAAGAAGATGTCATCGCTATTTAGCAGCTTGTTCATTGCCTGCACCGCACGCGGCACGGTGTACTGACTGTCCTCGACGATGTATTTGATCTTGCGGCCATGGACGCCGCCCTTGGCATTGGCCTCGTCGAACGCCATCCGTATGGCATCGGAGTTGTTCACCCCCTGCACGGCGGTCACGCCGGACAGATCGGTCACCGTGCCAATCACGATCTCGGTGTCGGTCACGCCGCGCACCGGTTCCGCGGCCATGGCGGTGCTCGACAGTATCGACACGCAGACGCCTAGCGCCGCCGTGGCCCACCGGCCCCGGCTGCCTTTCCTAACGTTCATCGACGACCCTTCCAGTTACGGCACGACGGTGCGAGACCGTGCCCTGTTCCACGACACGCGCCAACAGCGGTCTCCCGCCAGGCCACGGCGCCCGGAAAAGCTACCGCACGGTATTCCCGTCGACAAATCGTGTGGCCGCCTTGACACACGGCGTGCGTGATGACTTCCACCTCGTGATCCAGCAATCTACTTTGCGCGTAGACCAAACCGGCGGGATCGGCCCGCCAGAAAGGGAGGTACCATGCTTCGCAGGTCGCTTCTGGCCGCCGTCTTCTCGGTTGGCTGGCTGTCCGCCGCTTCGGCGGCGACGATCAATTTCTCCACCACGATGAGCTCCGCTTCGGAGGTGCCCCCCAAGACCTCCGCCGGGACCGGTGATGCTCTCGCTTCGCTGGACACCGCGACGAAGACGCTGACCTATACCGTGACGTTTCAGAATCTGACCGGCCCGGCCACCGCGGCGCACTTCCATGGCCCGGCAGCGGCGGGAACCAACTCCGGCGTGGCTGTTCCGCTCGGCAATAACCCGACCAGCCCGATCCACGGTAGTGCGAAGCTGACCGACGCGCAGATCGCGGATCTGAGAGCCGGCAAGTGGTACGTGAATGTCCACACCGCCGCGAACCCGGGCGGCGAGATCCGCGGCCAGGTGAGCGAGAAGAAGTAGCCTACGCCGCCGTCACCTGCCGGGGACGATAGATCGCGGTGTGCGCGACGTGCGCCACCGTGGTCGTCCCATTGACGAGCACCAGCACCTCGACCTCCACGAACCGGTGGCCCTTGTGGTCGTAGTTCGCGGTGACGCGGCCGCGCGCGGTGATCTCGTCGCCCACATGTGCCAGCGCGAAGTGGCGCACCGTACTCCCGACATGCATCCAGGGGCCGAGCACAACGTTGTGACTGAGCACCCAGTTCCCGGTGCGCAGGATGGTTGCCGGATGCACAAGACCGTCGCGCGCATAAAGCGGATCGGTTTCGCGGGCATCGCGCAGATAGTCGGCGGCGAACTCGGGGGTGACCAGCAGCGGGCGGATCCCCAGCAACGTGCCGACGGCGAGCGAAACCTCGTCGGCCGGTGGCCGCTCCTCCCGCGGGGCCGGCGGAACCGCGAAACCGCTCAGCGCCGGAGCGGACAAAACGTCGTCCCGCACTGACGCGGTGCCGGTGGCGCACAGCATGCCGCGGCTGGTCACCTGGAGAGCGAGGCCCTCATCGGTCGCCTCCGCGGTGACCGAGGCGATCTCACCGTCATAGACCGGCTTCAGCAGGCGGCACTCGCCGACCCCGTGTTCCAGCCAGGCGCGGCCCCAACGCGCAACCGGCTGATGGGTCATGTAGCCGTAGACATCCACCCCCGGCACCAGACCGCCGGAGAAGCCGAAGCGACGGGCAACGGCATCATCGTGGATCTTGTTCTCCGACGCCTTGGAGGTGTTGTAGGCTTCGACCTGATAGGGAACTGACGAAACGACATTCATGCGGGTGCCTCCTCCCTTGCGCCGAAGTACCGGCGCTGCTGCTGGCAAGAGTGCAACAGATAACCTGCCGGTGCCCAGAGTGATCACCCACGCTGTAATCACTCACGCGACCGGAACGTGGCGCGGCGCGGCGCGGCGCGGCGGATAAGGCAACGCCGAGAAATCGACGCGTCAAATAAGCCACAGTCGGCGCCTGTCCGTCATGCCGGCGAAGCATGCTCCGGCGGAAGTCGGGGCCGATGTCTATGCCTTGCTTTGATGCGACAAAGACAAGTTGTGGAGCGCGGGCCACGCTGCACCCGCATCAACAATTCGCCCGCCACCCGGCATGACATTTCAGGGACTCCACCATCCCAACGAGTCCGCCTAGGATCACCTCCACAAGGGCGCCGCGGCCCGGCAGGTGCCCGTCAACACGAGGAGGCACCCGCATGTCAGGAACCACAAACGGCAGAAGTCCCCGCTCGGTGGCGCTGGTCGGACCTTACGGCAGCGGCAAATCCGCGCTGTTCGACGCGCTGATGGATTCCGCCGGTGCACCCGTCAAGCGGCCCGCGGATCTGCGCAACCGACCCAGCACCACCGAGCTTCGCCTCGGGCATTGCCAGTATCTCGGCGACAGTTGGTCGATCCTCGACTGCCCCGGCTCAATCGAATTCGCCCACGAGGTCGCCGCCGCGCTGAGCGTGGTTGATCTCGCCGTCGTGGTTTGCGACCCGGCGCCGACCCGCGCGCTCGCGGTCTCTCCGCTGTTGAAACAACTCGCCGATCTCGGCGTGCCGCACATGGTCTTCGTCAACAAGATCGAGACGCTGGAAGGCAGTGTAGCCGACACACTCTCTGCCTTGCAGGCGCATGCCAGTTCGCCATTGGTCTTGCGCCAGGTGCCAATTCGCAACGGCGAGACCATCGCCGGTTACGTCGACGTGGTCAGCGAGCGTGCTTATCGCTACCGCAAGGGTCAACCGTCCGAGCTGATCCAGACTCCCTCGGAGATGGCGGAATCGGAACAAGACGCACTGAACAAGCTGGTCGAAGTGCTGGCCGACCGCGACGACGCCCTGCTGGAAAAGGTGCTGGAGGACGTCAAGCCGACCACCGCCGAGATCTATGCCGACCTGCGCAAGGACCTTGCTGCCGGCTCGGTGATCCAGGTCCTGCTGGGCGGGGCAGACCACGCGCACGGCGTGCGCCGGCTCTGGAAAGCGCTGCGTCACGACACGCCATTCAGCGCGGAGACCACCGAGCGACACGACATCATAACGGACGGCCCGCCACTCGCCCAGGTATTCAAGACGGTGCATGCCGGCCACACCGGCAAATTGTCCTATGCGCGTATCTGGCGAGGCGCGGTCAAGGATGGCATCACCCTTGGCGGCAGCCGGCTCGGCGGCATCTACCACGTCATGGGTGGCGACCTGGCGAAGTGCCCCGAAGCGGTAACCGGAGAGCTGGTGGTACTCGGCCGGCTGGAAAGCGTGGCGACGGGCGCGACTGTCTCTCTGACGGGAACGCCCGAGCAGTTGCCGTTCCCGGAGCCGCCACCGCCGGTCTATTCGATGGCGATCTTCACGACCGATCGCAAGGACGACGTCAAGCTGTCCGGCGCGCTACAGAAGCTGCTCGAGGAGGATCAGACCCTCGCGATCGAGCACCAGCACGATACCGGCGAGACCATCCTGCACGGCCAGGGCGAGATCCACCTCAACACGACGCTTGAGCGGCTGGCGCGCAACTACGGCCTGAAGGTCTCCACCCAACGCCCGCAGGTCGCCTACAAGGAGACGATCCGCCAGGCGGTGCACGAGCATGGCCGGTTGAAGCGCCAGACCGGCGGGCACGGCCAGTTCGCCGACGTAAAAATCGACATCGCACCGAGACCACGTGGTGCCGGCTTCACGTTCATCGACAAGGTCGTCGGCGGCGCGGTGCCACGCAATTTCATCCCCGCAGTCGGCGAGGCAGCCGAGGACGCGGCAAAAAAGGGCCCGTTCGGCTTCCCGGTCGTGGACATCTCGGTCACGCTCACTGATGGGCAGTTCCACGCCGTAGATAGTTCCGACATGGCATTCAAGACGGCAACGCGCATAGCCATGCAGGATGGCCTGGCCAAGGCAGATCCGGTACTGCTGGAGCCGATCGACCACGTTACAATCAGCGTACCAAACGAATTCACCGCGCGAGCGCAACGACTTCTGACCGGTCGGCGCGGGCAGATCCTCGGCTATGCGGAGCGGCCCAGTTGGGCAGGCTGGGACGATGTCGAGGCACTGGTGCCTGAATCCGAACTGCACGACCTGATCATCGAGCTGCGCTCACAGACACTCGGCCTCGGAACATATCGGCGCCGGTTCGATCATCTGGCCGAATCCCGGGCGGAAGCCAAACGCGGCGCAGCGTAACGACGATCGTTTCCGCGAACCGAGATACGAACGGGCCGCCTAGCTCTGCGCGCGGCGGACCCGGGCGGTGCGATCCATCAACTGCCGCTCATGCCTGCGAATGAACAGCAAACCGGCGACGATCGCGACCACCACGGCGAAGCCGAGCGCAAGCGCGGCCGGGCCCGCCACCTGCTTCAGCGTGTCGCCCAGTGCCGCCGCGCCGTAGCCATAGCCGGCGGCCCACAGCACACTGCCGACGACATTCGCTGCCATGAACCGTGTCCATGACATGCGCGTCGCGCCGGCAATCAGGCCGGCAAGCGAGCGCAGCAACGCCACGAAACGCGAGACCACGACAACCTTGACACCATGACGGCGAAACAGCAGCCGCCCCAGCGCCAGTCGCGACGCCGTAAGCCCAACGCGAGCGCCATACCGACGCAGCATCCGGTAGCCAAGCGTGTAGCCGATCGCATAGCCGCCGAGCTGCCCGACGATCGCGCCCAGCGCGGCAGACAGCACCACCATATGGATGCTGAAATGCTGCGTGCGCGTGGCAAGCAGGGCGCCGCCGATCAGCAGCGTCTCACCGGGCAACGGCAGACCGAGGCACTCCAGCGCGATCAGCACACCCAGCGCCGGGTAGCCATAGGTCCGCAGCAAGTCTGTCAACAAGTCGTGCGGGATCAGTGACACGGGGATGAAGCCCTCGGACGGCGGTGCGGCATTTCTGCGGCCGTCCCGACTCAGCCTATGGTTATGGGACAGACTTCTATATGACCCGCTCCGGAACGGGACGCAAAGCATGGCGTGGCTGCCGACACATGGATGGGACGTGATTGTGGTGGGCGGCGGCCACGCCGGCTGCGAGGCCGCCGCCGCCGCCGCCCGCATCGGCGCGCGCACGCTGCTGCTGACCCATCGGCTCGACACGATCGGCGAGATGTCCTGCAACCCGTCGATTGGCGGCATCGGCAAGGGCCACCTCGTGCGCGAGATCGACGCACTCGACGGGCTGATGGGCCGCGCAGCGGATCTGGCCGGCATTCACTTCAAGCTGCTCAATCGCAGCAAGGGCCCGGCGGTGCGCGGCCCGAGAGCGCAAGCCGACCGTGCTCTGTACCGCCAAGCAGTCCGAGCACTGCTCGCCCAGACAACGAACCTGGAAATCAGGGCTGATCCGGTAGAAGACCTGGAGATCGGCCCCAACGGCGCCCTCGCCGCCCTTGTCTGCGCCAGTGGCACGCGGATCCCCTGCGCCGCCGCCGTTCTCACCACCGGCACCTTCCTGCGCGGCATGATCCACATCGGCGACCAGCAGACGCCAGCCGGGCGCGTGGGGGAAGCGCCGTCGATCGGCCTGGCCCTCACTATGGATCGGCTGGCTCTGCCCCTAGGCCGGCTGAAAACCGGAACGCCACCGCGCCTCGACCGGCGGACGGTCGACTGGCAAGGGCTGGATGCCGACCCCGGTGACGCCGAGCCGGAGCTGTTCAGCACGCTGACCGCACGGATCACCAACCCACAGATCGCCTGCCGCGTCACCGCCACCACGCCGGCGACCCACGCCATCATCCGCGCCAACCTGCACCGCTCCGCGGTCTATGCCGGCCACATCTCGGGATCAGGTCCGCGTTACTGCCCCTCGATCGAGGACAAGGTCGTGCGGTTCATCGACCGCAACCACCACAACATCTTCCTCGAACCCGAGGGGCTGGACGACAACACAGTCTACCCGAACGGCATCTCGACCAGCCTGCCGGAAGCTGTCCAACGCGCGCTTCTCGCCACGATCCCAGGCCTGGAGCACGCACGCATGGTGCGCCCGGGCTATGCAGTGGAATACGACTATGTGGACCCACGGGCCTTGACCCCCTCGCTGGAAGTCCGCGCGTTGCCCGGCCTGTTCCTGGCGGGTCAGATCAATGGCACGACCGGCTACGAGGAAGCCGCGGCTCAAGGGCTGTTTGCCGGGATCAACGCGGCCCGCCGGGCCGGCGGCGAGGATGCGGTCGGACTAAGCCGTGCCGAGGCCTATATCGGCGTGCTTGTCGACGACCTGACCATGCACGGGGTCAGCGAACCCTATCGCATGTTTACTTCACGCGCCGAGTATCGGCTCAACCTTCGGGCGGACAACGCGGACCTGCGATTGACTGATCACGGCTTGGCTTGGGGCTGCGTCGGTCAAGCCCGCGCCACCGCCTTCACCGCCCATCGCGACGCTGTCACAGCTGCGCTGACCCGGGCCCGGCAAGACGGTGCGACACCCGCATCACTCGCGGCGCACGGGATCGACGTGCGCGCGGATGGGCGCCGGCGATCTGTCTTGGAGTTGCTCGGCCACGACGGCATCGGCAGGGATCAACTCGCTATCCCGTTTGCGTGGCTGCGCGAACTCCCTCCCCGCGTGCTGGCACAGATCGAGACACAGGCCCGCTACGCCGGCTACCTGCATCGCCAGGATGCCGACATTCGAGCGTTCCGTCGCGAGGAGTCGGTTTCCTTACAGGATGTCCAATTCAACGACATCGGCGGCCTGTCCGCCGAGGTGCGGGACAAACTGGCGCGTCACAGCCCAGCCTCTCTGGGCGTCGCCGCCCGCATCCAGGGCGTCACTCCCGCGGCACTGGCGACAATAGCCGCACATCTGCGCAGGCGCCGCGCCGCGGCCGAAGCTGCGGAATGACCACGGACCAAGGCGTTTCACGTGAAACATATTCAGCATTGAACGCGTTTGCCGCCCTGCTGCTGCGCTGGAACCGCACCGTCAACCTTATCTCGCGCCGCGACGAACCGGACCTCTGGCCGCGACATATTTCCGACTCACTGCAACTCGTCCCGCTGATCCCGCCAGGCACCCAACGGGGAATTGATCTCGGATCAGGTGCCGGCTTCCCCGGCCTGGTTCTGTCCATCGCCACCCGCATCCCCTTCGATCTGATCGAAGCGGACCTGCGCAAGGCAGCCTTCCTACGAGAGTCCGCGCGAACAACAGGCGCGCCGGCCACCGTCCACCCGGTCCGTGCCGAAGCAGCGACAGTGCCCCCCGCCCCATTGGTAACCGCCCGTGCGTTGGCTCCCCTGCCCGATCTGCTCACCCTCGCGGCCCCGTTCCTGGCCGCTGGCGGCACCTGCCTCTTTCTCAAAGGCGCCAATGCTTCGTCCGAATTGACGGCAGCCGCGGCAGAGTGGCACATGCGGGTCGAACGCGTCCCCAGCCAAACGGCACCGGACGCGTGCATCCTCCGGATCAGCGACATCGCCCGTGTCCACGACAACGCCCGATCCTGAGACCGCCGTTCCGGAGCCGCCGGCTGTTCCGGATCCAATTGTTGTTGCCACCCGGCTGCCCCGTGTCCTGGCAATCGCCAATCAAAAAGGCGGGGTCGGCAAAACCACCACCGCCATCAACCTCGCGACCGCGCTGGCCGCCACCGGCGAACAGGTGCTGCTGATCGATCTCGACTCGCAGGGCAACGCATCGACCGGTCTTGGGATCAGCCGGTCCGATCGTGCCATCGGCACCTACCGCCTGCTGATCGGCGAGGTTTCCCCCGCGCAGGCCGCCCGCAAGACCTACATCCCGAACCTGTCCCTGGTCCCCGCCGACGATGACCTGACGGGTGCGGAGATCGAGCTGGTCCACCTGGAACGCCGTGAGTTCCGCCTGCGCAATGCCCTGGCACCGCTGCGGATCGCCACCGGACCCTACAGCTTCGTGCTGATCGATTGCCCCCCAAGCCTGGGACTGCTCACGCTGAATGGCCTGGTCGCCGCGGATGCCGTATTGGTGCCGCTTCAGTGCGAGTTCTACGCGCTGGAGGGCATCTCCGGCCTGGTTCGCACCATCGACAGGGTGCGCCGCGCCCTCAATCCGACGCTCGAACTCCAGGGCATCGTGCTGACCATGTTCGATCGCCGCAACAACCTGTCCGAGCTCGTGGCCGCGGATGCCCGCGGCTTCTTCGGCGCCAAGGTCTACGACACCGTGATCCCCCGCAACATCCGCGTCTCCGAAGCGCCAAGCCACGGCAAGCCGGTGCTGCTCTACGATTTCCGCTCGCCGGGCGCGCAGGCCTACATCCATCTCGCGGGCGAGTTGTTGCGCCGCGAGCGCGCTGCGACGGATGTCATTCCATGAGTGCCAAGGAGGTCGGTCCTCGTCTCGGTCGCGGGCTGGCAGCCCTGCTGGGCGAGGCCGCGGTCCACGTCGATCCGCAGACGTCCGGCATTCGCGGCATCCCGATCGATCTGCTGGAACCCAATCCCTACCAGCCGCGCGCCAGGATCAGCCCGGAACAACTCGACGAGCTGATCGGGTCGATCCGCACCCACGGCGTTTTGCAGCCGCTGCTGCTGCGATCGCATCCCTCATCGGCCGGGCGCTACCAGATCATCGCCGGCGAACGGCGGTGGCGCGCGGCGCAGGCGGCGGGGCTGCATGAAGTCCCGGCACTGGTGCGTGACCTGTCAGACACCGATACCGCCGCCGCCGCCTTGGTGGAGAACCTGCTCCGCGAAGGGTTGGACCCGATCGAGGAGGCGGAAGGTTTTGCCCGCCTGATCCGTGAGTTCAAGCACACCCAGGAAGCGCTGTCGGACATTGTCGGCAAATCCCGCAGTCACGTCGCCAACACGCTGCGGCTCCTCAATCTGCCGCCGGGAATACAAATACTTGTGCGCGCCGGACAGCTTACCGCCGGCCACGCCCGTGCATTGGTGGGACATCCGGCGGCGGACGTCTTGGCGCAACG
Organism: Acetobacteraceae bacterium; assembly: GCA_035696165.1. Taxonomy (GTDB): domain Bacteria; phylum Pseudomonadota; class Alphaproteobacteria; order Acetobacterales; family Acetobacteraceae; genus Palsa-883. The sequence goes on from DASRQX010000394.1 coordinate 32,155, forward strand.
CGTCATCACCGACGGTCTGTCGGTCCGCCAGACAGAAGCGCTGGCGGCAAAACCAGACCGGCCACCGACATCGACCCAGGCGGAACCGGCGCTCAAAAATCCGGATATCGCGGCGCTGGAACGCAGCCTGGCGGAACAACTCGGCCTGCGGGTCGAGATCAGCTTCAATGGCAAGGGCGGAACCGTACACATCCACTATCGGGACCTCGACCAGCTTGACGGGCTGCTGGTGCGCTTGCAGGGGGATTAGAGGGATCAAGCGTCGGTGTTTCACGTGAAACATGACAGGCGGGCGGCCCGGATCTCCCGCCGCACCATTGTTTCCCTCGTCGCGTCGCTCGTGCCGGCGTCCGTTTCGCCACCAGCGTCCGCAATACCCGAAGTCGCGCCGGGAAATGCCTCCCTGGCGGGCCAGCTCCTGATCGCCACACCGGTGATGGGCGATCCCCGGTTTGCCGATACGGTCATCGTGATGGTACACCACACCAACGAAGGCGCCGTCGGCATCGTCATCAACCGCCCTATTGGCTTGCGCCCGCTGGCCGACCTCCTGCGCGCCATCGGCGAAGATGCGTCGCAGGCCGACGGCGAAATCCGCATCTTCGCCGGCGGCCCGGTGCAATCCGAACTTGGCTTTGTGCTCCACGAATCCGCATATCGCCGGGCCGGCACCTTCGACATCGACGGCCGCGTGGCGATGACCTCGAACCGCGAAATCATCCTTGACATCTGCCATCACGCCGGTCCGCAAAAATACCTGGTCGCTTTCGGCTACGCTGGCTGGGGACCGCGCCAGCTTGAAGCCGAGCTCGCCCTGCACGCCTGGGCCACCGCGCCGGACGACCCGGCACTGGTCTTCGACGAGGACCGATCGAAGGTCTGGGACTCCGCTATGGCACGTGCGCAAGGCAGACCCTGAGCCGCCCAGAAGCAGACAGTCGTCTGGGGTCGCAACGCGATTTCCAGAAAACCGTATGGCCGTCGTGACCAGCGCCCAAGCCAGCCCGTCCTTGTGGGTCCGCACCACGGCCAACGCGGAAATCATCCGCCGGCGCTGGCACTCCGCGCCAAGCGCCATTCTGTCCTTCGGCGGCGGGTTGTTGCGCGATTTCGCAAAAAAGCACGTCCGCCGCGACCTGTGCCCGCACGTCCCCGGGTTGCACTTCCGTCCGGGCCGAACCCGGCGGGAGGAGTCTGCCCCGGCGGTGGCCGGGGTCGTAGCGCGATTTCGCAAAAATCACGTCCCCCCACGACCTGCACCCGTGCTTCCCCGGGGCGGCGTACCTGCCCAGAGCGATCCCAGCGGTGGGCGCCTGCCCCGGCGGCAGGGTCGTTGCGCAATTTCGCAAAACCACGTCCGCCTCGACCGGTGCCCCCCTCCTTCCCCGGGTCGTGCCCCCGCCCGTGCCGAACCCGGCGGGAGGAGCCTGCCCCGGCGAAGGCCAGGGTTGTTGCGTAATTTCGCGACCGGAGCCACCTGCACCCTCGCCACGGTGCCATATTCACCTCTCCTGCGTGCGGGAGAGGTCGGGTCGCGCAGCGACCCGGGAGAATGTGCGCGGCCCCAAAGACCCAACCCGGTCGTAGCCGCCACCAGGCCGGTGCGGGACTATTGCATCGCCACACCCCCGGGGCACCTGACTCAAGGGCACACTCTCTCGCAACCGACCCGAGGGTCGTTGCGCAATTTCGCAAAGATCACGTCCCCCCGACCCGCGCCCCTCCTCCTCCGGGTGCGGCGCACCCGCTCGGAGCGGGCCCAGCACTAGGCGCCTGCCCCTGCGGGAGGGTCATTGCGCGATTTCGCAAAACCACGTCCGCCACGACCTGCGCCCGTCGTTCCCCGAGGCGGTCACCTGGGCGGCGCACCCGGCCCGAGCGAGTCCGCCGGCAGGAGCCTGCCCCGGTGGAGGGTCGTTGCGGAATTTCGCAAAAACCGAAGCCACCGCGACCTGTGTCGATGCTTCCCCAGGGTCGTGGCCCCGCCCGGGTCGGACCCGCTGGAAGGAGCCTGCCCCCGGCGGAGGCCGGGTTGTTGCGGAATTTCGCAAAAAAATGTCCGCAGCCGCCAACCGGCTGCTTCCCGTCACGACCAGCTCCGAGCCCGTCGATCGCAGCCATCGGACCTGACGCGGAACTCCGCTGGCGCCGGCACTCCGCGCGAAGCGCCACTCTACCCTTCCGTGCGCCGAGAGTGAGCAAGAAGAATAGGAAACCCAAATGACGCAAATGGAGTGCGCCGCACAGCCATCGGGTCGGCACCAGCCCCAGGTCCGCTCGGACCATTTGCGTTTTTTGCGGTTCCAATCCTTGCCTGCCCTCCCGCACCGCGGACGATGGCGCTTCGCGCGGCCCGCGCGCAGTTCCCAAGGAGCCCGCCCCGGCGCAGGCGAGATCCTCGCCCCCCGCTCACTCCTCACCAGTCGCGGCAGCAGCGCGAGACGCCGCCGTCAGCATCTCCAACGGCGCCACCTGCCCGACATAGGTATACCCAAAGAACTCCCGCCGCTCCGGCTTGATCATGTTCTCCCACCCCGGATACTTCCGCGCCGCCCGCTCATCGGGCACCCAGGTCCGCGCATAATCGTCCGGCTTGTATTTGTAGATCCGCCGTGGCCCCGGCTTCACGGGCAACGCTCGCCCGCCGCCTCGCGCCGCAACCGCTCGATCTCCTTGTTCATCTCCGCGTCGTCGATCTCGTCGATCCAACGGATGATTTCCGCCGGCTCCTCCGCCGCCGACTTGCCACCCAGCGCCGCCTCGGCCGGCCGCCCCGTCGCCGGCCGCGGCACCGCCGCCGCGTCGCCCCAGTCGCGCGCCGGCACCGCCGGCTGCAACCGAAGCTGGGTCAACCACCGCATCGCCCCGGCCATGACGCGCGCCAGCGCGGTGGCGCTGACCCGCTGGCGCAGCGCCTGCACGGCCGAGGCGTCCGGCGCGAACGCGAGGCGGCAGGCGTCGACGGCGCCGGCATGGGTGGCGATCACCGTCACCGCCAGCATCGTCTGCAGCGCATCGCGCGGGTCGAGCACCCCAAGCC
>DASRQX010000395.1:0-32523 GCA_035696165.1 Acetobacteraceae bacterium
TCCGGCGGGAGGCGATGCATGCGGGTGCTAGTGATTGGGTCGGGCGGGCGCGAGCACGCACTGTGCTGGTCGATTGCCGCCAGTCCATTGTTGACCAAACTCTGGTGCGCGCCTGGCAATCCCGGCATCGCTGCGGTTGCCACATGCGTGCCGATCGGCGCGGTCGACCTCGCCACGCTGGTGGATTTCGCCCGCGAGAACGCGATCGAGCTGGTAGTTCCCGGGCCGGAGGCGCCGCTGGTCGCCGGCATCACCGATGCCATGGAGGCCGCCGGCATCCCGTGCTGCGGACCCACCCAGGCGGCGGCTCGGCTCGAAGGCAGCAAGACGTTCGCCAAGGAAATCTGCGACGCCGCCCGCATCCCGACGGCGCAGTGGGAGCGGTTCGAGGACGCCGAGACGGCCCGCGAGTTCATCCGCCGCCGTGGCGCGCCGATCGTGGTGAAGGCGGACGGGTTGGCCGGCGGCAAGGGGGTCGTGGTGGCCACCACCGAAGCCGAGGCGCTGGCGGCGATCGACCTGATGATGGACGCTCGGCTGTTCGGCGAAGCCGGGGCGGCGGTGGTCATCGAGGAGTGCCTGACCGGCGACGAGGTCTCCTTGTTCGCGCTGTGCGACGCGACGCACGCGCTGTCGCTCGGCGCGGCGCAGGACCACAAGCGGGTGGGCGACGGCGATACCGGCCCAAACACCGGCGGCATGGGCGGCTATTCGCCGGCGCCGATGTTTTCCGCGGCGCTGGAGCAGGCGGCGATCGAGGGGATCATCCGTCCCGCGCTGGCCGAGATGGCGCGCCGCGGCACACCATTCCGCGGCATCCTGTATGCCGGGCTGATGCTGACACCGGAGGGGCCGAAGCTGATCGAATTCAATGCCCGCTTCGGCGACCCGGAGTGCCAGGTGCTGCTGCTGCGGTTGCGGTCCGATCTGCTGCCGGCGCTGCAGGCGGCGCGCGATGGCGAGCTGGCGCATTTCGATCTGCGTTGGCACGACAACGCGGCGATTGGCGTGGTGATGGCGGCGCGCGGCTACCCGGATGCGCCGGAGCGCGGCAGTGAGATCCGCGGCCTTGACGCAGCTTCGGCCATGCCTGGCGTACAGGTGTTCCATGCCGGAACGACGGCGGACGCCGATGGGCACATTCGTGCCGCGGGCGGGCGCGTGCTGACTGTCTGCGCGACCGGGACCACGTTGGTTGCCGCACGCGACGCGGCGTATGCGGCGGTGGACGCGATCGACTGGCCGGAGGGATTCTGCCGCCGCGATATCGGTCATCGGGCGCTGGTGCGCTGACCGTGCGCCGGCTCGGCTGCCCGGCGCGCATATCGTTTCGGACCGGGGTTGCCTGAGTGTCGGGCCGGTGAAGGCCGAGCTAACTCGTTTGTTTGGGCCGTTTCTTGACCGATTCGGTTGCCGGCGCGACTGATGAGCTGCCGCGGCGGTCGGGCGGACAAGCGTATATATTCCTTAGGCGTTTCGAAATACCGTGAGGAGGTGTCCCGCCGGCGGCCGACAGGTTTCACCTTTCATAGGATGGTCGGACGGCGGGCATCGCGTCGTTGGTCGCCCCGGAGGCCTGCGTTTGGCGGCATTCACGACACCGGCCGTCCGGGGTCGCACATTGCAACGAGCAAGCAAGCCAAGGAAGCCAAGGATTTCACCACGGAGGCACGGAGAAGCAGGAATTTTGGGCGCTTCGCGCTGGTGTCCGTTCAGGCACCGCGTGAAGCGCATCGGTTGCTTCTCCGTGTCTCCGTGTCTCCGTGCCTTCGCGGTGGAATCCTTGCTTTCTTGGCTTGCGACGGAGCGAACATTCCCGGATGTACCATCGCCGGAGCGCCTGGGGGCAGGCTTCGCTTGTTCTCGGGCCGGGTGATCCAGCTATCGCTTCATTGCGAAAAACGCGCGCAGCAGCGCCGCCGCATCGGCCTCTCGAACGCCGCCCACAATTTCGAGCCGATGATGGCACGATGGGGCGTCGAACACCCGCGCGCCGTGCTCGACGCCGCCGCCCTTCGGGTCGTAGGCGCCGAACACCAGGCGGCGGATGCGGAACAGGCTGATCGCCTGGGCGCACATCGGGCAGGGTTCGAGAGTTACCACCAAGTCGCAATCGGCCAACCACTTGGAGCCTCGCGCGGCTGCCGCACCGCGCAGGGCGAGCATCTCGGCGTGGGCGCTGGGGTCGTTGCGCGCCTCGACCTCGTTGCCGGCGCGCGACAATACCGAGCCGTCAGCCGCAATCACCACCGCACCGACCGGCACTTCACCGCGCGCGGCGGCCAGGCGTGCCTGCTCCAACGCGATCGCCATGGCGGTCATGCTGCGCGCGCCGGCGGAACAGTGCACCGTGGCGCCAGCGCATTCCGCGACAGGAGGAAACCCATGCCCCGCATCCCGCTGGTGTCCGAGGCCAGCATGACCGACGCGCAGTGCCGGGTCTACGACGCGATGATGAACGGCCCGCGCCGGTCGCCCCCGGTCGGGCCGCTGGCCGCGGCCATGCACCGGCCCGACCTGGCGGAGGCGTGGTCGGCGCTCGGCCTTGTGCTGCGCTTCAACTCCAGCCTGCCGCCGCTGCTGCGCGAGTTCGTCATCCTGCTGGTCGGGCGGCACTGGGACTGCCAGTTCGAGTGGTTCTCCCACGAAGCCGAGGCGCGCGAGGCCGGGCTGTCGGCGCGGACGATCGAGACGTTGCGCCAGGGCGGTGCCGTGTTCGCCGCGGCGGATGAGCAGGCGATCCACGATTACGCGATCGAACTGCTGCGCCACCACCACGCCACCGATGCAACGTATCAGACCGTGCTGGCGACCTACGGGACCGCCGGCATCGTCGAGCTGACCGCGCTGATCGGCTATTATTCCATGGTCGCACTGACGCTGAACGCGCACGAGATTGGTGTGCCGGAGGGCGCGCAACCACCGCTGCCGGCCTTGCCCGGACACGGCGGCAGGGTCTAGCAACGCCCCATGACCAATCGACCCGTCATCGGCGTGACCCTGGATTCCGAGCAACCCGGCGGCTACTCGAAATATCCCTGGTATGCGCTGCGGCAGAACTACGCCGACGCGATCGTTGCGGCCGGCGGGCTGCCGGTGGCGCTGCCGCACGATGCGGCGCTGGCGGCGGACTACCTGGATCGGATCGACGCGCTGGTGGTGACCGGGGGCGCCTTCGATGTCGATCCCGCGCTGTATGGCGAGGGCGATCGCCATGCGACGGTGACACTGAAGGAGGGTCGCACCACGGCGGAACTGGCATTGACGCAAGGGGCGCTGGCGCGCGATCTGCCGGTGCTGGGTATTTGCGGCGGTGAGCAGCTTCTAGCGGTGGCGCTCGGCGGCACGCTGATGCAGCACATCCCGGACAGCGTGGCCAACGCGCTGGAGCACGAGCAGCCCAACCCACGGCATGAGCCTGGGCATCCGGTCGCGGTGGTGCCGGGCACGTTGCTGCACCGGATCGTTGGCGCTGTGGAGATGCGGGTGAACTCGGCGCATCACCAGGCGGTGCGCGCGCCCGGGCCACACGCGGTGGTGAATGCGACCGCGCCCGACACAGTGATCGAGGGGTTGGAGGACGCGCGCTACCGATTCTGCCTGGGCGTGCAGTGGCACCCGGAATTCTTCATTGATCCCGGTGACCGGCGTATCTTCGATGCGTTCATTGCGGCGTGCCGCGGGTGAGATCCGTTGGACGATCTGCGCGATGCCTATCTGGCAGCCACTGCGGAACATCTTGCCAGGTGCCACGATCTGCCGATCCCGGAATGATCCGAGACATACCGGCTCGTGCTGCGACAGAAATTTTTCGCCGGCGGCCTCGAATCGCTGAAAGCGTTGCTGCGTTCCGCCGGCGGATGCTGTTTGTCGGCAAGAGTGCCCGGCACCGGCCGAGAATGTTCGCCGACGAATCCGACTATACGGTGGCCGTCGAACTTCTGGCCCAGGCGTGAAGCGGAGCGTCGCGTGACAGGCCGCGATCAAACCGAACCGTTGCCGGAACAGGGTGACGCAGCGACAAGCGAGCAGCGCGGCGAGCGCATCGCGAAGTGGCTGGCCCGTGCCGGCGTCGCCAGCCGGCGCGACGCCGAGAAGCTGATCGCCGAGGGCAAGGTGCGGCTGAACAACACGGTGGTCACCCATCCGGCGACGTTCGTCGGCCCCGGCGACCTTGTGCTGATCGGCAGCAAGCTGGTGGAGGCACCGCAGCGCACCCGCCTATGGCGCTATCACAAGCCGGACGGCCTGATGACCACGCATCGCGACCCGCAGGGCCGCCCCACGGTGTTCGACAAACTCCGGGAAACCCTGCCGCGGGTGATCAGTATCGGCCGGCTGGATCTGAACAGTGAGGGACTGCTGCTGCTGACGAACGACGGCGCCCTGGCTCGGCAGCTCGAGCTGCCCTCGACCGGCTGGCTGCGCCGTTACCGGGTGCGGGTGCACGGTAACCCAGAGCCTGCCGCGCTCGCCGTGCTGGCCAAGGGCATCACGATCGACGGCGTGCGCTACGGCGAGATCGACGCCGGCCTCGATTCCCGCAAGGGCGAGAATGCCTGGCTCACCGTCAGCCTGCGCGAGGGGCGTAACCGTGAGGTGCGCCGCGTGATGGCGCATCTCGGCCTGGCGGTGTCACGGTTGATCCGCATCGCCTATGGTCCGTTCCAGCTCGGCGCGCTACCGCGCGGTGAGGTCGAGGAGATCCCGGCCCGCGTGTTGCGCGACCAGTTGCCGCGCCCAAGCTGATGCAGCCGATCTTATGCTCCCCTGGCTGATGCCCCCCAGTCTGATGCGGCCCATCTGATGCGACCTGTCTGATGCGCATCATCGCCGGCGCCTGGAAAGGCCGCGCGCTGCAGACGCCACCGGGCGACACGACGCGCCCCACCGCCGACCGGGTGCGGCAGGCATTGTTCGACATGCTGCTGCACGCGCCCTGGGGCGGGCGCGCGACCATCGAGGGTGCGCGCGTGCTAGACGTGTTTGCCGGCACCGGTGCGTTCGGGCTGGAGGCACTGTCGCGTGGCGCCGCCTTTGCCACGTTCATCGAGCAGGATCGTGCCGCGTTGGTCGCGTTGCGCGCCAACATTGTGAGGCTTCGCGCGGTTGACCGCTCTTCCGTGCTGGCCAGCGATGCGTTGGCCGCAGCGACGCTGGCCGCCTCCGGCCGCACTCCGTGCTCGCTGGTGTTCCTCGATCCGCCCTATGGCGGCGATCTGGTGCCGCGCGCGCTGGCACTTCTGTCCGCCCACGGATGGATCGCGTCTGGCGCCCTGATTATCGCCGAAACGGCGCGCGCCGAGCCGCCATTGGATGCCGATCTGTTGGCGGAACGCACGCACGGCGCCGCGCGAATCAGCGTCTGGCGAACCCTGATACGCAGCCCGTAGCGTCCACCGGGCGTTATCATTGCGATTCACCACGAATTCAGCGGCGGCGGAGCCGGTTGCAGCGTCGGACGAATGATACCAGCGGCCGAAAGTCCCGACTCTCCACCTGTCATGGCCGGCGAAGGCCGGCCATGACGGGTAGGCAGCGTACGTCAATGCTTTCGGCCGCTGGTATGAAACCTCCGCGATACGAAGCCGATGGCATTCGGCTGATCCACAGCGCCGTGATCAAAGGAGCCGCACGCGATGACCCGGGCATAGCCAAATTGATCACCAGCCTGATCGCGCGCGGCGCCCGCATGGTTGCGATGACCGACACCACCGCGATCGGTGCGGCGGCTGCCGTGCCGGACCCGGCGGCAGGTGCGGCGACCGCACGCCAGGCGGTATGCGATCTTCGCGCCGACGACCGCACGGAGCTGCTGGGCGCGCTGTCGGACACGGAAGTTCAGGCCCGGGGCGGCGGCGTCCGGATGGAAGTTGTCGCTCCGAAAGGTCTGACGCTCGGGGTTCGGCCGGCGATGCTTCGGCCGGTGCTTCTGGCGCTGTTGCGCAACGCGATCGAACATGCGCTGGGCGGGCATGTGTTCGTCGGCGCGACGCGCGCGGATGGCGAGGTTCGTATCGTTCTCACCCACGACGGTCGTCGGGCGCCCGACCCCTTGGCCATCAATGTCCACACGTCGCTTGCCCGCCTGCTGGCCTTCTCCGACGTCTCGCTGCTGGTTGACCACCGCCTGGGCGACCAAACGACCATGATGCTCGGTCTTGCCGACATGGGGTAGCATCGCCGGCCAGCACGCCAGCACGAGGCCCGCCATGCCACGCCAACCGATCATCTCGACCGCTCTCGCCCAGCCGAGCGGGCATTTCTCGCAGGGTATCATCGTCGAGGCACGCGGCCGGCTGGTGTTCATCTCCGGCATGGTGGCCCGCCGCGCCGACGGCGGCATCGCCGGCATCGGCGATGTCGAGGCGCAAACCCGCCAGGTCTGCGAGAACGTCAAGACCGCGGTCGAGGCCGCCGGCGGCACACTGGGCGATATCTGCCGCGTCGACGTCCATGTCCGTAACATGGAGGATTTCCCGATCATCCACCGCGTGCGCCGCGCATATTTTCCCGACCCGCCGCCCGCCTCGACAATGGTCGAGGTGAGCAAGTTCACGCACCCGGACTACCTGATCGAAATGAGCGCGATCGCGGTGCTGGCGTAGTGCCGCGCTTCGTTGTGCGGCATCACGCCGAGCTGGCCTCGACGATGGACGAGGCCAGGGCGCGCGCGGGCGAGGGCGCTCCGGACGGCACGGTTGTGGTGGCACGGCGGCAGACGCGGGGTCGCGGGCGGCACGGGCGCGACTGGTTCAGCCCGGAGGGCAATCTGTATGCCTCCGTGCTGTTGCGTCCGGGATTGCCGCCGGCACGCCTGGGTGAGCTCGGCTTCATTGTCGCGCTTGCCGTGGCCGATACGGTGGACGTGGCGCTGCCGGGCGGCCGCGCCCGGCTGAAGTGGCCGAACGACGTGCTGGTCGGCGATGCCAAGGTCGCCGGCATCCTGGTCGAGATCATCGAGGACAACGCCGCGATTGTCGGCGTCGGCCTGAACATCGCCCAGGCGCCAGAAGCAGCGTCGTATCCGGTCACCTGTCTGCACGAAGCTGGGGCGACGGTCTCGGCTGACGCGGCGCTGACACATCTCCTGGCGGCGCTGGAGCAGCATCTGGCGCGATGGACGGAGCACGGCTTCGCGTGGTCGCGCGAGGCCTGGCTCGTGCGCGGTCCGTCACGCGGAGATTTGGTGCGTGTTCGCATCGGTGCCCGTACCGACACCGGCCGGTTCGCCGGCCTCGACGCCGATGGGGCGCTGCTGCTGGCGGAGGACGGAGCGTTGCGCCGAGTGGTCGCCGGTGAGGTCGTCGCCGCGTAGGGTCTGCTTGCGAGCAACAGGAGCCGCCTACCCGAGGTGGCGCGCGCAGGGCACGCACCGCGGATAATACCAACCGTCATGAAGAATGAGCGTTGGCATGGGTCTTTGTTCGGCGCGCCGCCGCCGTTGCTTCCCCTGGGCAACCCGGCCGCGATACCAGGCGCCCGGATGATCGACTATTCGGTGCTGCGCCCGTCATGCCGGCACAGACCGGTATCCACGACTTGCCTTCGTCGCAGCAAAGAAAGTCGTGGATACCGGCCTGCGCCGGCAAGACGGGGTGTAGCGGCCCGTGCGTCAATGTTTACGGCCGCTGGTATAACATTCTGATTGTGCGCTGCACCAATGCTGCCTAGCATTCCGCCCACGCTGCGGTTTAGTGCGCCACCTGCGATCCATGATGCGGGGCCGGGCGGCTCTGGAAAAAACCGGGACAAACAATGCCGGGACAAACGATGAACGAACGAGACCTGCGTGGGGTTATCGAAGACGTGCGCCGCGGTACGTTGTCGCGACGGGCGTTCACACGCCGGATCATCGGGCTCGGTCTCACCGCGCCCCTGGCGGCGCGGATGCTGGCGTCCTGCGGCGTGGCCATGGCGGCGGAAGATTTTGTCTACAAACCGACCCGGCGCGGTGGCGGTGGTGCCCTCAAGGTGCTGTGGTGGCAGGCGCCGACGTTGCTGAACCCGCACTTCGCGGTCGGCACCAAGGATCAGGACGGGTCGAGGGTATTTTACGAGCCGCTGGCCGGGTGGGGCCCCGACGGCAATCTTGTGCCGGTGCTCGGCGCGGAAATCCCAACGATCGAGAACGGCGGCCTGGCCAAGGATGGCATGTCAGTCACCTGGAAGCTCAAGCAGGGCGTTACATGGCACGACGGGGAAAAATTCACCGCCGATGATTGCGTGTTCAACTGGGAGTACGCAGCCGATCCGGCGACCGCGGCCACGACGATCGGCAGCTTCCAGGACATCAAAGTCGTCAAGCTCGACGACCACACCATCCGCGTGGAGTTCAAGCGGCCGATGCCGTTCTGGGCCGACGCCTTCATGGGCGTCAACATGATCGTCCCGAAGCATCTGTTTGAACCCTACAAGGGGGCGAGGTCGCGCGAAGCGCCGGCGAACCTGGCGCCGGTCGGCACTGGTCCATACCTGTTCGAATCGTTCAACCCCGGCGACCTGGTGCGGGGCAAGATCAATCCGAACTACCACATGCCCAACCGGCCGCATTTCGATACGATCGAGATGAAAGGCGGTGGCGACGCGGTGTCTGCGGCGCGCGCGGTGCTGCAGACCGGCGAATATGATTTCGCCTGGAACTTGCTGGTCGAGGACGAGATCCTCAGGCGACTGGAGGCAGGTGGCAAGGGCAATATCGCGATCACCCCTGGCGGCAGCGTCGAGCATATCACGCTCAACAACTCCGACCCCTGGACCGAGGTGGATGGCGAGCGGTCGAGCAGCAAGACGAAGCACAAGTTCCTGACCGACCCGGCGGTGCGCAACGCGTTGGCACTGTTGGTCGATCGTGCGTCCGTGCACAAATTCATCTATGGCCGGACCGGCCTTGACACGGCGAATTTCGTGAATGCACCCGACAGGTTCGTGTCGCGGAATACTCGTTACGAATTCAATATCGCCAAGGCGAACAGGCTACTGGACGAAGGCGGCTGGAAGCTTGGCGCGGATGGTGTGCGGCAGCAGAACGGCGTGAGGTTGCATGCGGTCTACCAGACCTCGATCAACGCGCCGCGCCAGAAGACCCAGGAGATCGTCAAGCAGGCCTGCCAGAAGGCGGGGATTTCCATCGAGATCAAGTCGGTCGCGGCGTCGGTGTTCTTCTCCTCCGATGTCGCCAATCCGGATACCAACAGGAAGTTCTATGCCGACCTGGAGATGGTCACGACGACGATGACGCAGCCGGATCCGGGCGTGTTGTTGCGCATGTTTGTTTCGTCCGAGATCGCGAGCAAGGCGAACAAGTGGCAGGGCCGCAACACCACCCGCTGGCGGAACGCCGATTACGACAAGCTGCATGAGCAGAGCGATAGCGAACTCGACCCGGTCAAACGCGCGGCGCTGTTGATCGCCATGAACGACATGCTGATCAAGCACGTCGTGACCATCCCGGTCGTGACCCGCCCGAGCGTGGCGGCGGTGGGCAGCAAGCTGCGCGCGCCGCTGAGCGGGTGGGACAGTAATCTTTATGCGTTGCAGGACTGGTATCGGGATACTTGAGGGCGGGGTTGGGGCGTTGGGATGAGGGCGTGGTGGGGGTCGGGGGGATTCTCCCCCTCTCCTTGAGGGCTTGGGCCGCGAAGCGGCCCAAGCCCTCAAGGAGAGGGGGAGAGTCTTAGAGTCTTTAGCAACATATCAATTGTGTGGCGTGCCGATGCTGCCTAGCATCCGCGCGTACGGCGGTATGGCGGTCCATGATGCCATTCCGGAGGCTCTGGGAGACGGGGACACATAATGAACGAACAAGACCTGTGCAGGGTGATCGAAGATGTACGCCGTGGTAAACTGTCGCGACGTGCGTTCACGCGCCGGATGATCGGGCTGGGCCTCACCGCGCCGTTGGTGGCGCAGATGCTGGCCTATTCCGGCGTGGCGAAAGCGGCGGAAGAGTTTGTCTACAAGCCGACCAGGCGCGGCGGCGGCGGGGCGCTCAGGGTGCTGTGGTGGCAGGGGGCGACGCTGCTGAACCCGCATTTCGCCGTCGGCACCAAGGACCAGGACGGCTCACGCATATTCTATGAGCCGCTGGCCGTCTGGGGCCCTGATGGCGACCTCGTGCCGGTGCTCGCCGCGGAAATCCCATCCGCCGCGAACGGCGGCCTGGCCAAGGATGGCACCTCGGTCACCTGGAAACTCAAGCAGGGCGTCAAGTGGCACGACGGCCAGCCGTTCACCGCCGATGATTGCGTGTTCAACTGGGAATACGCCGCCGACCCGGCGACCGCGGCGACGACGATCGGCAGCTACAAGGACGTCAAGGTCGTCAAGGTCGACGATTATACGATCCGCGTGGAGTTCCCGAAGCCGACACCGTTTTGGGCCGATGCCTTCGTGGGCGTCTACGGCATGATGATCCCCAAGCACCTGTTCGAGGCCTACAAGGGTGGCAAGTCGCGCGACGCACCGGCGAACCTGACGCCGGTGGGCACCGGGCCATACCAGTTCGTGTCGTTCAACCCGGGCGACGTGGTGCGGGGCAAGCTCAATCCGAACTACCACATGCCGAACCGACCCTACTTCGACACCATCGAGATGAAGGGCGGCGGCGACGCGGTGTCCGCCGCGCGCGCCGTGCTGCAGACTGGCGAATATGACTTCGCCTGGAACATGCAGGTAGAGGATGAGATCCTCAAACGCCTGGAGACCGGCGGCAAGGGCGGCGTCGCGATACTCGCCGGCGGCAGCATCGAGCACATCCAGCTCAACAACACGGACCCTGCCAAGGAGATCGATGGTGAGCGGTCGAGCATCAAGACGAAGCACCCGTTTCTGACCGACCCAGCGGTGCGCAACGCGCTCAATCTGCTGGTGGACCGCGCGTCCGTACACAAATTCATCTATGGCCGGACCGGTCTCGACACGGCGAGCTTCGTGAACGCACCGGAGAAATTCGTTTCGAAGGACGCCCACTACGAGTTCAACACAGCCGAGGCGGTCAAGCTGCTGGATGCTGCCGGCTGGAAGCCCGGGTCCGATGGGGTTCGGGAAAAGAACGGCGTAAAGCTGCACATGGTCTATCAGACCTCGATCAACGCGCCACGACAGAAGACCCAGGAGATCGTCAAGCAGATCTGCCAGAAGGCCGGCATCTCGATCGAGATCAAATCTGTCACGGCCTCGGTCTTCTTCTCGTCGGATGTTGCGAACCCGGATACATATCCGCACTTCTACTGCGACCTGCAGATGTACACGACAACGATGTCGCAGCCGGACCCGGGCGTGTTCATGCGCCAATTCCTGTCGTCGGAGGTCGCGGCCAAGGCGAACAAATGGCAAGGCCGCAACATCACCCGCTGGCAGAACGCGGACTACGACAAACTGCATGACCAGAGCGACAACGAGCTTGACCCGGTGAAACGCGCGGCGATGTTCATCGCCATGAACGACATGGTGATCAAGGACGTGGTGGTCATCCCTGTGGTGACCCGCCCCAGCGTGGCGGCAGTGGGGAGCAAGCTGCACCCGCCGCTGAGCGGTTGGGACAGCAACTTCTACGCCCTGCAGGACTGGTATCGCGATGCCTGAGGTGTGCCGCGAGGGGACGGCGGCGCCGCACGCGTCGGCCGCCGTCCCGTTCCGGCAGCTACGCACGCCGGCGAGCCGGCAGGCACGCAAGCCGGCGAACCGGCGGCGCCCGTGACCCGCCATCGCACGTGAGCCGTTATCTCATCCGGCGGTTGCTCATAACGGTACCGAGCCTGCTCGGGATCAGCCTGGTGCTGTTCGCCGTGCTGGCGCTCGCCCCCGGTGACCCGTTCGGGGAGATGGCCAGCAATCCCGCCATCCCGCCGTCGGTGCAGGCGGCGCTGCGCGCCAAGTTCGGCCTCGATGATCCGATCCCGATACGCTATATGCACTGGCTGACCGCGATGCTGCATGGCGACTGGGGCTTCTCGTTTGCCAGCCGTATCAACGTCGATACGCTGATCCTGCAGCGCCTGCCGGTGACGCTGGCCGTGATCGGCGCGTCGCAGGTTCTGGCGCTGCTGATCGCGTTGCCGGTCGGCATCTATGCTGCGACGCGGCCCTATTCGATCTTCGATCAGATCGCCAGCACGTTGGCCTTGATGGGATTCTCGTTGCCGGTCTTCTTCACCGGCATTGTGTTCATCCTGGTATTCAGCATCCGCCTCAATTGGCTGCCGTTCGTGTTCCGCTCGGATCTCGCGGCGACCGGCTTCGTCTGGTGGTGGGAGGAGCTAAAGCAGTCGATCATGCCGATTGCGGTGCTCGGGCTGTTCCAGGGCGCCACCTGGACGCGCTTCGTACGCTCGGCGGTGCTCGACGTGATCCGGATGGACTACGTCACCACCGCGCGCGCGAAGGGGCTGGCGGAGGGCGGCGTGGTGATGAAGCACATCGTGCGCAATGCACTGATCCCGGTGGTAACGCTGATTGCGTTGCAGATGCCGATCGTGTTCGGCGGCGCCATCATCACCGAGCAGATCTTCCGGGTGCCTGGCATCGGCTCGCTGCTGATCAGCGCGATCCAGGCGAACGATACGCCGGTGATCATGGCGGTGACGTTTGTCTTTGCCTGTCTTGTCATCCTGTTCAACCTGATCGCGGATCTGCTGTATGGCTGGCTCGACCCCCGCATCTCCTACCGCTGACGCCGGCGGCGTCTCCGCCCGGTCCAAGACCCGGGCGCGGCATGTCACGCCGTGGACCGAGGCCTGGCGGCGATTCCGCCGCCACCGGTTGGCGGTGGTGAGCGGCGTGATCCTGCTGGCGATGGTCCTGGCGGTCGTGTGCGGTCCGCTGCTGTGGCGCGTGCAGATCAATGACATCGACTTCTCGGCGCAACTGCAGGGGCCAAGCTGGACGCATCCGCTCGGCACCGACGATCTGGGCCAGGATCTGCTGGCACGCATGCTGTATGGCGGGCGGATCTCGCTCGCGGTCGGCCTGGCGGCGATGTCGGTCTCTGTCATCGTCGGCACCCTGGTCGGCTCGATCGCCGGCGTGGCGCGCGGCAGCATCGACACGGCGCTGGTGTGGCTGATCGACCTGTTCCTGTCGCTGCCGCAAGTCCCGGTGCTGCTGGTGCTGATCTACCTGTACCGCAGTACCTTGACGGCACTGCTGGGGCCAGAGCTCGGCACGTTCATCCTGATTGTCGTGGGGATCGGCAGCTTCCGTTGGATGATCGTGGCACGGCTGGTGCGCGCGCAGTTCTTCGCGCTGCGCGAGAAGGAGTTCGTCGAGGCGGCGCGGGCGCTTGGAGCCTCGACCTTCCGCCTGGTGGTGCGGCATGTGCTGCCGAACGCGCTGGGGCCGGTGATCGTTGCTGGCACGATCGACGTTGCGGCGGCGATCATTGCGGAGTCGACGTTGTCGTTCCTGGGGCTGGGCTTCCCGCCGGACATCCCGACCTGGGGACGCATTCTGTACGACGCGAAGGACAATCTGGACGTCGCGCCGCACTGGGCACTGTTCGCCGGCGGAGCGATCTTTCTTGCCGTGCTGGCGATCAACTTCATCGGCGACGGGCTGCGCGACGCGCTGGACCCGCGCCGGATCATGTGATGGGCGTGGACCGGGTGGGAGGATCGCCGATCGGACGGTTGGTGCCGGGCGGGCGACACGGTGCCAACCGCGCTTGGCCGCGTGCGGTTTGTAAGCAAGCCAGGTCCACCGCAGAGCACGCAGAGCACGCAGAGGAAGGCAGGGAAATGCGCTTCGCGCGAAGCGCCGCAATTCCCTTCTCCGCGTGCTCTGCGGTGGATCTTACTTGCGGGCGATCGAACGGCCCGGACCAATCGAAAGGACGACATGGCCGCGTTGTCAGGCTGCGCAAACAAGTGATGATGGGTGGCTGGCGCAGCGGAATCCAAGGGGCACGGTGTGGCTGAACCGTTGCTCGACATCCGCGGGCTGAAGACGCACTTCAAGACCGACGACGGCATGGTCCGTGCGGTCGACGGTGTGGATCTTGCCATCGACCGCGGCGAAACGCTGGGCGTGGTCGGCGAATCCGGCTGCGGCAAGACCGTCACCGCAATGACCGTGCTGAGACTGATTCAGATGCCACCGGGCCAGATCGTTGCCGGCAGCATCCTTTGGCAAGGGCGCGACCTGGTGAAGCTGCCGGCGGACGCGATGCGGAAAATTCGCAGCAAGGAGATTGCGATCATCTTCCAGGAGCCGATGACCTCGTTGAACCCGGTCTACACGGTAGGCCAACAGATCGCCGAGGTGCTGCGGCTGCACGAGGGGCTGAACCGGCGCGATGCCATGGACCGCGCGGTCGAGATGCTGCGCCTGGTGCATATTCCGACACCGGAGCGGCGGGTGCGCGACTATCCGCACCAGTTCTCCGGCGGCATGCGGCAGCGGGTGATGATCGCGATGGCGCTGTCGTGCAATCCCAAACTGCTGATCGCCGACGAGCCGACCACCGCGCTTGACGTTACGATCCAGGCACAGATCCTCGATCTGCTTGGCGAGATGAAGGCGCGGCTCGGCATGGCGATCATGCTGATCACCCATGCCATGGGCGTGGTCGCCGAGACGGCGCAGCGGGTCGTGGTGATGTATGCCGGACGGGTGGTCGAGGAGGCCTCGGTCGAGCTGCTGTTCGCCCGGCCGCTGCATCCCTATACGCAGGGTCTGATCCGTTCGATCCCGCGCATCGACACGGCGGCAGGAAAGAAGCTGCGGCTGGAGGCGATTGCCGGCACGGTGCCCAGCCTGATCGATCCGCCGCCGGGCTGCCGGTTCGCGCCACGCTGCAAGTCCGCGATGCCTGCCTGCACAAAGGCCATGCCGGAGCTGCGCGCGGTCGGCGCCGGACACAAGGTCGCCTGCATTCTGTACTGAACGTGGATTGATCGTCCATATGACCCTGGGGATCGTCGCGCGATGACTGAGCCACTGCTGCGCGTCACCGAATTGGTAAAGAACTTCCCGGTGAAGGGCGGCGTGCTGGGGCGCGCGGTGGACCAGGTGCACGCGGTCGACGGCGTCAGTTTCGAGATCGGGGCCGGCGAGACGCTGGGCCTGGTTGGTGAGTCGGGCTGCGGCAAGTCCACCACCGGGCGCTGCATCCTGCGGCTGATCGAGCCGACCTCCGGCGAGGTGTGGTTCGCGGGGCAGAACGTCACGACGCTCGATCACCGCGCGCTGACCGCGCTGCGGCGCGACGTGCAGATCATTTTCCAGGACCCTTATGCATCGCTTAATCCGCGCATGACCGTGGGCGCGATCGTCGGCGAGGCGTTGATCATCCATCGGCTGGCCAAGGGACGCCGCGCATTCGAGGACCGCGTGGCCGAGTTGCTGGAGACGGTTGGGTTGAGCGCGGATCACATGCGGCGGTATCCGCACGAGTTCTCGGGCGGGCAGCGCCAGCGGATCGGGATCGCGCGGGCATTGGCGGTGTCGCCGAAGCTGATCGTGTGCGACGAGCCGGTCTCGGCGCTGGACGTGTCGATCCAGGCGCAGGTCATCAATCTGCTGGAGGATCTGCAGGAGCAGTTCGGGCTGACGTATCTGTTCATCGCCCACGACCTGTCGGTGGTGGAGCACATCAGCACGCGCGTGGCGGTGATGTACCTGGGGCGGATTGTCGAGATTGCTTCGGCGCATGCGCTGTATGCCTCGCCGCTACATCCGTATACCGAGGCGCTGCTGTCGGCGGTGCCGATTCCGGACCCGACGGCGAAGCGGCAGCGCATCCGGCTGCAGGGCGACGTGCCCAATCCGATCCGGCCGCCGACGGGGTGCCATTTTCACACGCGGTGTCCGATCCGGGAGTTGCCGCTGTGCGCCACTGAGAAACCGGCATTGCAGCGGACGGCGGACGGGCACTGGGTGGCGTGTCATTTGCGGGGGTAGGCGGTGGGTTGGGCGGAGGGGGGAAGGCCACAGACGTGTCATGGGAAAATTCTCCCCCCTCCCCTTGAGGGCTTGGGGCCGCCGATGTCGCACACACCGATGCGCCGGCTTGACGACACCGACCTCGGCCCCCGCATGTGCGACCGATGGACCTCTACCGCACCCTGCTGACCGCCCGTCTGAGTCTGTCTCCGGTGGGGGGTGTGGATCTGGCGGATCTGCGCTCTCTGAAGGCCGATCCGCGCGTGTTCGCGGTGATGCTGGGCGGGGTGCGTTCGTGGGCGGAGACCGCCGCGGAACTCGCCGAGGATGTGATGTTCTGGGGCGCCCACGGCTACGGCACGTGGGCGGTGCGCGAGCGGGCGGGCGATGGCTTCATGGGGATAACCGGGCTGAAGGACCGGCCGGACGGGCGCGGGGTCGCGCTGCGCTTTGCCCTATGGCCCGAGGCGCAAGGCCGCGGCCTGGCACGCGAGGCGGCATTCGCCGCGCTGCGCTTCGGCCACGAGCGGGCTCGGCTGGCGCGTATCATCGGCGTGGCGCGGGCGAGCAACTTCGCCTCGCGCACCGTGCTGGGCGGCATCGGCATGACCGAGTGCGACAGATTCACCCAGGGCGGCTTCGCGATGGTGGTCTACGAGAGCCGCTTCAGAAGGAGCCGGTCGGAAGGCCAGCCCGTCAGCCATTTTGGCTGATCTGCTGGCGCATGGCGCCGAACAATGCGTCGAGGTTGTTGGCGTGCTGGCTGAGGAAGGCAGCGTAGTCGTCGCGCTGGGTGATGCGCAGCGAGGTGCCCTCGGCGATCACGTCGATGATCTTCGGGCTGGTCGTGGCATTGGCGACGACCCACTGGATGTTGGTGGGCGGATTGTTGGGCCGAGCGACGATGGTGGAGACGACCTCGCCGGTGTCTCGATCCTGGGTGGTGCCGACGGTGAAGCGCACCCCCCGATACTCACCCAGCTTGATCGAGATGTTCGTTACCAGCCAGTCGCGAAACAGCTTGAGGTATTGCTGCTGCTGCGCCGGCGCCGCGGTGCGCCAGAAGCGGCCGAGGCAGAATTGCGCAACGCCGTTCACGTCCACGTCGCTATCGATGATGCTGCCGACCACCTGGCGCCGCTGTTGGAGCGACCCCGTCGCGTTGATCGCCGCGACCAGCTTTTCCCCGGTCGCCTTGATGAAGGCAGATCCAGCATCTCCGGCGGCGGAGGCCCAGGCCGGGCGTGCAAACCGGGCGGTCAGCGCGAGGACGGTCGGTACCGCCGTGGTCAGGAGGATGAACGTGCGTCGGTTCAGCATGTGGCCTCTCGGTCTGGGTTAGTTCGTCGCCGGCGCCGGTTGTCCGCCGGCGGTAGCTCGTTGCCGGGGCTCGTTCGTCGGCCGGGTTGGTTCGTCGGGGGTGTTATACCAGCGGGCGCGTGACCCGGGGGGCCGGGCATGACGGGGGTGGGCAGCGTACGTCAATACTTTCGGCCGCTGGTATTAGGTATTAGTTCGTCGGGGGTGGTTGGGCGAACCAGGCCGGGACGGTGGCGCGGTTGTCGTCGCGCGCTTTCTGGATCTGCGCCTGGCGGTGCTGACGGTAAAGGCTGCGGAAGGTGGCGTATGGGTCGAGGGCGGTTTTCTTGATGGAATCGATCGCGTCGATCACCTGGGCGCGCTGATCGACGGCGGTGAAGCCGTAGCGGGTCCAGTTGAGCGCGGTGACCACGGTGCCCTGGCCGAGCCAGGTGAACGGATCGGCGGCGATGTCGACCCCGCGGCCGGCGGCGTCGCGCGGATTGGACGGACCGAGCACCGGCAGGAACAGGAACGGCCCCTCCGGCACGCCCCATAGTGCCAGGGTCATGCCGAAATCGGTGTCATGCTCGGGATAGCCGAGGTCTTTCGCCACGTCGAAGACGCCGACCACGCCGATCGAGGTGTTGATCAGGAACCGCATCGTGGTGTCGCCGGCACGGCGCGGCTTGGCCTCCAGGATGTCGTTGCCTAGCAGGACCGGGGTGGTGAGATTGGCCAGCACGTTGTGTATGCCGGTGCGCACGGGTTCGGGCACGACGGCGCGGTAGGCCACCGCCACCGGGCGCAGGATGACGGTGTCGATGCCGTTGTTGATCGAGTAGAGCACGCGGTTGGTCGGCTCCAGGGGGTCCTTGGCTTCGTTGAACTCGGCCACGGCGTCCGGATCGTTCGCCGGCGGCGGTTTGGCACAGCCAAGCAGCGGACCGAGCAGCAGCAGCACGGCTGCCAGCGTCAGGTAGGGACGAAGGGCGAGTGGCATCGTGCTCCTCGTGCGGCAGGGTTGAGGGTTCTGGCCGGCATCGGGCGGAAGTGTGGCAAATGGCCGTCCGCGTGGCGAATTGAAACTGTTGGTTGATAAGGCTTTCGTGACCGGTTCTAGCATGTGGCAGTACCGGCGCAACGTGGCGCAGTTGCTCCCGCGCGCAGGGGGGCGGCGCGCGGGGGGGCCGCCTTCAGTGTCCAGGGGTTCGAACCCGGAGCGCGATTGGCCCCCCGGCATTCGCGGCGTCCGCAAGCCAATGCGTTGCACCGGACCAGCGAAAACCGGCGGGCGCGGGTGGCGGGGCGTGCGGTCCATTGTACCCGAGAGTCTTGTATACGAGATACTCGCAGGCTAGATGCCGACTGCATTGGTGCAATATCTGGGCGGGGTCGCATGAACCGCATCGAGGACTGCATCGCCTTCCTGATCGGCAAGGCCGGCCAGCAGATCACCCGGCGTGCCCGGGAAAAGCTGGCCGCGCATGACGTGACTCCGACGCAGTATGCTGTTCTCAAAGTGCTGTGGGAGCAGGACGGCCAAAGCGCCGCCGATTTGGGTGCGCGCCTGCTGATCGACAGCGCGACGATCACTGGTGTGGTGGACCGCTTGCAGGCCGCGGGGCTGCTTGAACGCCGACCCCATATCGAGGATCGGCGCGTCCACAACCTGTTCCTCACCGCGCAAGGCGGGACGCTGCAACGGCCGCTCGACGCCGCCATGGACCTGCTCAACGACGAGGTCGCGCGCGAGATGGGCAGCGACGCACAGAAGTTGTGGGCGGCATTACGCCAGCTGGGTGACGTTCGCATTGGTGATGGGCGCCCCGGTGATGTTCAGATCGGTGACGGCCGCCTTGGTGACAGCCAGGGCTGACAATCAGGAGGGGTGCCATGTTCGACACCAAGATCGCCATCGTTTTGCGCGAGGACCTCGCCACCTGGCAGAAGCTCAACGTCACGGCGTTCCTGACCAGCGGCATTGTCGGTGCCAATGACGGGCTGTTGGGCGAGCGCTATGAGGACGCTGCCGGCAACACCTACAACTCGCTGGTGGTCCAGCCGGTGATTGTGCTGAGCGCGGACGCGGACGCCATCAAGGCGATCTATCGGCGTGCGATGGAGCGTGGCGCCCGGCTGTCGCTGTACATCGAGGACATGTTCTCGACCGGCCATGACGCGGCGAACCGGGCGGCGGTGAAGCAGTATCCGCCCGAGGCGATGAACGTGGTCGGCCTGGCTTTGCGCGAGGACAAGAAGGTGGTGGACAAGATTACCAAGGGAGCCAGGATGCACGCCTGATACCCGCCGTCCCATGTTTGGTCGGGTGCCTACGCCTGGCAGGTATGCCTGGTTCCGGCCGGTCTGAAACTGGTTTAGCATTGCGCCAACCACACCCGGGAGGAACAAGTCCATGCCCAGCGCGTTTCCGCTGCACGAAGCCGAACCCGCAAGCCTCGGTCTGGCCGCCAAGCCGCTGTTTCATCTTGAGGCGCTGATCCATCAGCATATCGAGGAAGGCCGTTATTCGGGTGCGCAGATTGCGCTGGCGCGGCACGGCAAGCTGGCGATGTTCCGCAGCTACGGCGATGCGCGGACCGAGCCGGTGAAGCAGCCGGCGACGAACGATTCGCTGTTCCTGCTGTTCTCGCAGACCAAGGTGCTGACCTCGGCGGCGGTGTGGACGCTGGTCGAGGAAGGCAAGCTGTCGTTCATGGACCGCGTCGCCGACCACCTGCCGGAGTTCGCGGCGCGCGGCAAGGGCGAGATCACGCTGCAGCAGGTGATGACGCATCAGGGCGGCTTCCCGTCCAACAACGTGACCAAGGCGACCTGGACCGACCATGCGCGGATGCGGGCCGAGGTGTGCGATTTCGCGCTGGACTGGACGCCCGGATCGAAACTGCAATATCACGGCCAGGCGGCGCACCTGGTGCAGGCGATGGTGATCGAGGCGGTCACCGGCCAGGATTATCGAAATGTGATCCGTGACAAGGTGATCGCGCCGCTGGGGTTGGCCGACGACATCATGGTCGGTGTGCCGGAGGCGAAACAATCACGCTGTGCGGACACCTATGCACCGGAGCCGCGCGACAACTCCGCCGAGTTCCGCGCCGCTGGGCTGCCGTCGGGTGGGGGATTTGCGACGGCGCGCGGGATGGTGGCGTTCTACCAGATGCTGATGGGGGGTGGGCGGCTGGGGGCGGTGCGCCTGTTCTCGCCTCGGCTGATCGCTTATGTCACGCGCAATCACACCGGGGAGCGTGGGGATGAGCAGATGGGCGGCATCCCGATGCATCGTGGGTTGGGGCCGCATGTGCGGGGCGACAGCGATCGGATCCGTGGGCTGGGGACGATCGGGGCGCCGTCGGTGTTCGGGCATGGCGGGGTTGGGTCGTCTTATTCCTGGGCCGATCCGAGCAGCGGGGTGTCGTTCACCTATCTGACCAATTTCGTGTCGCCTGATCCGTGGCACTCGGCGCGGCTGGATCGGGTGGCGAATTTGGTGCATGCGGCGATTGATTGAGCGTGGTGCAGGTTGATGCGCCCTGCTGATGTGAGTTGGGCGCTCGATCTTCGGTAAGAACAATTCACCGCGGAGGGCGTGGGATTTTGGCCTCTCGCGCTCCGCGGTGGACATTTGAACGCAGAAACCGTCTGTGTGCGGCTCCACTGGCGTAACCCGGGATGGCAATCGGCAAGCGCCAGGCGGTGGCGCCTGATGGCGATGTGTAACGGTTTCGGGCCTTCACCGCGCTTTGCCGGGGATCTGGCTGACTAGTGCGATTCCATGAAACCGCTTCTGTCATCGGGTTCCGTCAATCGGTCGGCGAGGCGGTCTCGGATAGTTCGTGATAGGAGTCGTTCCTTGGAAACGCTGTACTAGGTTGCATCGTTTGCGGGCGTTCGGATCTGGTCAGATTAGTCAGACATAGTAACTATCATTCGCTGCTGCATTGTGCTACCCTGGGCGGTCCAATTTGCCCCAAGGGAGACCACGCCTGTGTCCAATCCGTCCTTCCGTCGTCGCCTGTTGGCGGCATCTCGAAGGAAGAATTTTAGCGCAGATGAAGAAGGCGATGCACGCAAAACACGCAGATGGCGACAGTCTGAATGAGCCTTCGGGGGACGCGATCAGCTTCGCGTTCACCGTGCGGAATGCGCTTCGCGCCAGCGTACACGACTCGGAATCAAACGCGTAACCCCAGGCCCTGCGAACCACGCCGAATTATCTGCGTGTTTTGCGTGCATCGTCTTCTTCATCTGCGCTAAAATTGTTTCTTGCTTCGCGATGCCACAGGGTTTGCATCGGGGATCGCGGACCAACGCATTGCCGCCGCCCGGAGTCGCTGCCCGGAGCAGGTCAATCGGTCGGATCATCGTGCTGGCGGTACTGGACCACTTGATTGATGCCGCAAGTTTGGCGCCGGCGGCGGCCCGGCTGACGCATTGCGCCGAACACAACCAGCCTCCGGTGTTAGATATAATACTGGACTTATTTTCCTATATGTGTTACGCGAGCCGGTTAAACTTTCAACCCCAGGAGACCGCGCCCGTGTCCACTGCCGACCCCGCCCCGCACCGGCCAAGCCGCGCTACATCATCCCGCCGCAGGACTTGCGTGACATGGTGCTGGCACTCCCTCGCCCGCCGGCCGATGCGCCCGCGACCACCTGGCTGGAGGTGGTGCAGGGCGGCCTCGACAGGCTCGGCGTGCTCGACCCGCGCGATGCGCTCCAGACGATGCTGCCGGTCACGGTGATCGCCACCCATGCCGGGGCCGTCGACGCCTGCGCGCTCGCATTCGCCCCGGACGCCTCGGCGGTGCAGGCGCTGCGCCAGCGGGCGAGCGCCATCGCACTGGCGCGCGTGATGGCAGGGGCGACGCGGCGGCGGTGCTGGCGGGGGTGCTGCGGGAGGCGCCGGGGCGGCCGGCCGAGGCGGCGCGCGATGGCAAGGCAGCGGCGGAGGAACCGGCGGAGATCATCCGCTGGATCGACGAGATCGACGACGCGGAGATGAACGAGGAGATCGAGCGGCTGCGGCGCGAGGCGGCGGGTGAGTCTGCGTTGCCGGTGAAGCCGGGGCCGCGGCGGATCTACAAATACAAGCCGGATGATTACGCGCGGACCTGGGTGCCCGATGAGCGGGCGGCGCGGAAATACCCGGGGGAGGAGAACATGACCAAGCCGGAGCGGCGAGAGTTCTTTGGCTATACGTATACCGGGCCGGTGGCGCCGCTGGAGATGCTGACGCCGGCGTCTCGCGCTGCCACCGCGGCTGGGGAGGAGTGAGCGGGGGGAGGCGGTTTTCGCCTGAGCCGGGTGGGCTCCTTGGCAACTGCGCGCGGGCCGCGCGGAGCGCCGGCACCGGCGGATTTCCGCGTCGGCCGTGGTGCAGTCCTACAGGGGCGAGCGGCCGACTTGGGGCTGGCCGTGGCGAGTAGGCGCCGGTTGCAGGGGCGCGGGTGCTTTTCGCAAAATTGCGTAACAACCCCGGCCTCCGCCGGGGCAGGCTCCTCCCGCCGAGCTCGGCGCGAACGGGTCTTCGCGAAATGCGCAACGACCCGCGGGGCAGTTGCGAGAGAGTGTGCCCTGGGTCAGGTGCCCCGAGGGTGTGCGCGATGCAACAGTCCGGCACCGGCCTGGTGGCGTCTACGACCGGGTTGGGTCTTTGGGGCCGCGCACCCTCACCCGGGTCGCTGCGCGACCCGACCTCTCCCGCACGCGGGAGAGGTGAAGATGGCCGTTAATTGCGGCGGGTCAGGGCGCGGACCTGGGCTTCTACCGCGGCAAGGTCGTTGGGCAGGGTCACGTAGCGCTCGGGGCGGTCGAACAGGTCGGCCAGCGCCGGGGGCAGTGCGGGGTGCACGCCGGTGACGCGCGCGACGGCGTCCGGGAATTTGGCCGGGTGGGCGGTGGCCATCGCGACCATCGGGATGCACTGGGCGGCGGGATGGGCGCGGCCTGCGGCGATGCCGATCGCGGTGTGCGGGTCGGCCAGGTAACCGGTGGCGGCGTGCAGGCGGGCGATCTCCGCCTGCGTGCCGGCATCGTCCAGGCGGAAGCCGTGGAACACGGTGCGCGCGCGGTGCCAGGCGGCCTCGGGCACCGCCATGTGCCCGGTCTCGCGGAACCGTCGCATCGCGGCGGCGGTGGCGGCGCCGTTGCGGTCCAGCAGTTCGAACAGCAGGCGCTCGAAGTTGGAGCTGATCTGGATGTCCATGCTGGGCGACAGGCTCGGCTCCACCGCGCGGGCCGACATGTCGTTGGCGTCCAGGAAGCGGGCCAGGATGTCGTTGCGGTTGGAGCCCGCCACCAGGCGGGCGACCGGCAGCCCGATGCGGCGCGCGACCCAGGCGGCCAGGATGTTGCCGAAGTTGCCGGTGGGGACGGCGAAGGCGACCTCGCGGTCGGGCGCCCCGAACGCCAGGGCGGCGGCGGCGTAGTAGGGGATCTGCGCGGCGATGCGCGCCCAGTTGATCGAGTTCACCGCGGACAGGTGCAACTCGGCGCGGAACGGCGCATCGGCGAACATCGCCTTCACCAGATCCTGGCAGTCGTCGAAGGTGCCGGCGACGGCGATGTTGGCAACGTTGGCGGCGTGCACGGTGGTCATCTGGCGGCGCTGCACCTCGCTGGTGCGGCCCTCTGGGTGCAGGATGACGATGTCGACCCGGGCGCGGCCGGCGCAGGCTTCGATCGCGGCCGAGCCGGTGTCGCCCGAGGTGGCGCCGACGATGGTAACGCGTTGGTCTCGGGCGGTCAGGATGTGGTCGAACAGGCGGCCCAGGAGCTGGAGGGCCATGTCCTTGAAGGCGAGCGTCGGGCCGTGGAACAGTTCCTGGACGAACAGCTCGGTGTCGAGCTGGACCAGCGGCACCACGGCCGGATGGCCGAAGCCAGCATAGGCGTCGTGACACAGCGCTTCGAGGGTGGCGAAGGGGATTGCGTCGCCAACGAAGGGCAGCATGATCCGGGCAGCGAGCGCCGGATAGGGCAGGCCGCGCAGGGCGCGCCAGTCGGCGGGTGCCAGGTGCGGCCAGGTTTCCGGGACGTAGAGGCCGCCGTCGTCGGCCAGACCGGCCAGCAGAACGCCGGCGAAGTCGAGCACGGGCGCCTGGCCGCGGGTGGAGACATACTGCATGGGCGGCAGGTTACCGGTGAACCGGCCGCCCGGCGAGAGGAAGCCGGATCAGTTGTCGGTCTTCGTCACGGTGAAGTGCACGCCGCATTCGCCGTTGGTCACGTCGCCGTCCATGTGCTTGCCGTTGCGCTTGCCGACCAGGGTGAAGCTCGGCGCGCTGCCCTGGATTGTGCCGTCTGGCGCGATCGAGGCGTCGATGTAGACGCCGTAGCTCCAATGGTACTGGAACTGGCTGTTCTGCACGACCAGCAGCACGAGGCCGGGGTGGGGACAGGTGCGGCTGTCGGCCTGGAACCGTGTCGAGGTGCCGCGATAGGTGCCGTCAACCGGCTCGGGCGGCGGCGCGGGGGGCTGCGGCGGCGGCGGGGGCTGCGGCGGTGTACAGGCGGCCAACGCGGCGCACAGGGCGGCCACCAGGGAAATGCTTCGCATGGGTCTGGACACGGGGCGGTCGCCGGAGGGGGGTGCTGGTCATGCGGCCCGGCGGGAGATTCGGCAACCCCTTCGTCGGCAGCCTTCCGAGACACCACGTGCGGTTGCCTGACGTTGCGTCCCTTGGGGAAATCCGTCAGACCGCGCGCCGCCGGAAAGTGACAGGCCCAGGGGGAGATATGCCAATGTCCGTTCGCATCCTCGACGTGCGTGAGATCACGCAGCCGATCAGCTCGCCGATCCGCAACGCGTATATCGATTTCTCGAAGATGACCTCCAGCCTGGTGGCGGTGGTGACAGACGCGGTGCGGAATGGGCGGCGGGTGGTGGGGTATGGGTTCAACTCCAACGGGCGCTATGGGCAAGGCGGATTGATCCGGGAGCGGTTTGCACCGCGCATCCTGGAGGCGAAGCCGGAGACGCTGCTGGACGCAGCGGGGGAGAACCTGGACCCGGATCGCGTGTGGGCCTGCATGATGACGAACGAGAAGCCGGGCGGACATGGGGATCGATCGGTGGCGGTCGGCACGATCGACATGGCGGTGTGGGACGCGACGGCGAAGCTTGCCGGCAAGCCGCTGTTCCGGCTGCTGGCCGAGCGGCACGGGATCGCGGCCGATCCCCGGGTGTTCGTCTACGCGGCAGGTGGGTACTATTATCCGGGCAAGGGCGACGGCGCGCTGTGCACGGAGATGCGGTCTTATCTGGATCGCGGCTACACCGTGGTGAAGATGAAGATCGGCGGCGAGAGCCTGGCCGAGGATCAGCGCCGGATCGAGGCGGTGCTGAAGGAGATCGGCACCGAGGCCAGGCTTGCGGTGGACGCCAACGGGCGGTTCGATCTGGCGACGGCGATCGATTACGCGAAGATGCTGCGGCAATATCATCTATTCTGGTACGAGGAAGCCGGCGATCCGCTGGACTACCAGCTTCAGGCGGCACTGGCGGAGTTCTATCCCGGGCCGATGGCGACCGGCGAAAACCTGTTCAGCCACCAGGATGCGCGCAATCTGCTTCGTCACGGCGGCATGCGGCCGGACCGTGATTGGCTGCAATTCGACTGCGCGTTGTCGTACGGGCTGTGCGAGTACCAGCGGACGCTGGCGATGCTGAAGGATGCCGGCTGGAGCTGGAAGCGTTGCATTCCGCATGGCGGGCACCAGATGTCGCTGAACATCGCCGCCGGGCTGGGGCTGGGCGGGAATGAGAGCTATCCGGATGTCTTCCAGCCCTATGGTGGATTTCCGGACGGGACGCGGGTGGAGAACTCGATCGTAACGATGCCCGATTTGCCGGGGATCGGGTTCGAAGCGAAGTCCGACCTCTATCCGATCATGCGCGACCTGGCGGTGTAGGCTCGGGCAGATTGAGCTTTGCATCCGTGCAGGGATATGCTAGGGATATCCTCATCTGAAGTAGAGGCGAGCGTGCCGCACATCACTGTTGGCAGGTGGGGCAAGAACCTCGCGGTCCGTTTTCCGGGCAATGTCGCGCGCGAAGTCGGCTTGCGCGAAGGCGAGCGGGTCGAGATCGAAACGCAGGACGGCGCGATTGTCATCCGTCGCGCGCCACCATATTTCACCTTGGAAGACCTGTTCCGTGGCCGCAGCCCGAAGGCATGGCGCGCTATATATGCCGGTGCGTTCAACTGGGGTGATGACGTCGGACGCGAGGCGGTCGAGGAATGACGTCGCCCGGCCATGTGCCGGACGTGTATGTGCCGGATGTGGGCGATCTGATCTGGACCGATTTCGACCCGACGCGGGGCCGCGAACAGGCGGGCCGACGGCCGGCGCTCGTCGTTTCGCCGGCGGCGTTCACCGAGAATACCGGCCTTGCGGTGGTCTGCCTGATCACCTCGCGGGTGCGTCCGTTTCCGACCAGTGTGGTGTTGCCCGCAGGTCTGCCGGTCGGCGGTGAGATCCTAACTAGCCACATTCGCAGCATCGACACGCAGGCTCGACCGGTGCGTTACGCGGGCGCCGCGGTTGGCTCGGAGATTGCTCAGCTTGTGCGGGCCAAGCTAAACACGCTCGTGACAATCTGACGGCGATATATGTCGATAAGACGAAGCGTACAGCCCGTTGAGCGCGGCGCAATTCGGCCAGTTCATCGCGCACCTGCCATGGGAGCGGGCCAAAATATCCTTGGCCCGCTCACGTCCACCGCGAAACGCCGGGCTTCGGGGAGTCGGCCGCGGGCGCGGTTACACGGATGGCAGTTCGATCCCCTCCGCGGCCGCCATCGTTTCGATCGCCGCGTCGAACGAGATCTGGTCGGGGTTCTCGACCGACTGCGCGGCCAACGCATCGAACAATGCGTCCTGCTCGAGCAGGAACGTCGTGCCGTTACGCAGGCGGGCATAGGCGGCCCAGGGAACGAACTTGGTCAGCGGGAACAGCAGACCGGCGCGCGGCGACACGTCGACGTTCAGCCCGGACATGAACAGCACGTTCTTGTCATGATAGGCCGGCTCGCGCTGGATGGTGCGGTAGGTGCGATCGAACTCGATCTGCGTGTGATAGCGCGCGGCGTCCAGAGCGGGGTTGGGCGAGGTGACCAGCGTGGGCATCGCGGGGGCGAGCGCCTCCTCCAGCAGGTCGTGTCCCTCGGGCCCGACAACCGGCTGACGGCGGAAGAAGAAGAACAGATCGGCGCCGAGCAGGTCGCCGATCGGGCGCCTGGCGCCGTGCCAGTCGAGATCCGGCAGCAGGGCAAGCAGCGATGGCGCCGCGGCGAACGCCTTCGACGTTGCCAGCACGAGCAGCGGGGCCGGTTGCGCGAGATCGATGAAGCGGTTGAGGTGCGGGAACAAGCCCTCGGTGCGGTGCGGATCGAGCAGCGCGTTGTCGATGAACACCGCCGGTATGCCGTCGACCGCGCCGAGCTGCACGTCGTTGCGGGCGTGGCGGTATTCCTGCTGATACCAATCCAGCACACCTGACTGCTTGCCGCAGTTGGCGCCGAACTCGCCATGTGCCGTGCGCTGGCGCTGATAGACGCCGAAACGTTGTTGATCAGCATCGTAACCGACATGGCTTGCCTGGACGATCACCAGGTCCTCGCCGTGATGCGCATGCGGGCCATGGCGATCGGTTGCGACCTTGCCGCCCACGCGTCTGTGGTCGAACGGGAAGGTGCCGAAATGCTGGGCCAGCAGGATGACCGGGTATCCCTGGCTCTCGTTGGAGCAAAACGCGCGGGACGGCATCATGCGATCGCGCCTGAAGCCCAGCGACTGGCAGTAATTGTAGAGCTTCGGCACGAACTGGCTGTAGCGGATCGCCATCCGGCCGAGCCGCAGATCGCCCATCATGTGATGCATGGTGGTGCCTCTTTCCGCCCGCCCGGGACGCGGGCGGCGACGATAGCGAAGCATCGCCGGTGGACCAAGCGGCATGCGATGGGCCGGGGTGCGGGAAGGCTGCCGGCAGAGATGGTGAGCGCCGGCGGTGATTGTTGCGGCGCCGATGTTTGACGCACTGCAACAGGACGGGCATCGTCATTGCACCTAGGCTTCGGAGCGCCGACCGGATGGCTGTCAGCCGCACGACCCGTGTAAACCTGTTGATCAGCAACGGGCATTTCCTCTCGCATTTCTACGTGCTGACCCTGCCGCCGATGTTCATTGCCTGGCAGCACACGTTCGACGTCAGCTTCGCTCAACTTGGGATGGCGATCATGCTGATGTCAGGCATGACCGCGCTGCTGCAGACCCCGGTCGGGTTCCTGGTGGACCGGCACGGCGCGCGACCGTTTCTGGTGGGTGGCGCGTTGCTGATGTCGCTCTCGATAGCCGCGATGGGGTTCGCCACCAGCTTCTGGCAGATCATGGTGCTGGCCGCGCTGTCGGGCGTCGGCAACTCGGTGATCCATCCGGCCGACTATGCGATACTGTCGGGCTCGGTGGACAAGGAGCGCATTGGCCGTTCGTTCGCGCTGCATACGTTCAGTGGAAATCTGGGGTTTTCCGCGGCGCCACCGGTGACGGCGCTGTTGATGACGGCGATCGGCTGGCGCGGCGCGCTGATGGTGGTGGGGTTTCTTGGCGTGCCCGTGGTGGCCTCGATCCTGCTGCAGAGCGGCATCCTGAAGGACCAGGTGCGGCACGAGCCGGCTTATGACGGCGCGGCGCTGAGCGGGCGGCAGTTGCTGACCAGCCGGACGATGTTGCTGTTCTTTGCGTTCTTCGCGCTGGGGGCGATGGCGGGCGGCGGGATACAGGCGTGGCTGGTGACGGTGCTGCACACGGTCAAGGGCATGGACCTGGAGGTCGCGTCTTCCGCGCTGACCGGTTACATGGCCGGATCGACCGTGGGCGTGCTGGTCGGCGGGTGGTTCGCCGACCGGTTCAAGCGCCATGTGCTGGTCTTCGCCGTGGTGCTGACCATTGCGTCAGCGGTTCTGATATTGGCGGTCGATACATTGTCCTTGTCGGGCGTGGTCACCGCGCTGGTGATGTTCGCCTCCGGCTTGGCGTTCGGGTCCAGCCGCACGCCACGCGACGTGATGCTGAAGGACGCGGCGCCGCCGGGGCAGATCGGCAAGGTGTTCGGATTTGTCAGCGCGGGACTGCCGTTGGGCGGCGCGATCACGCCGGTGCCGTTCGGCATGCTGATCGATCACGGCCACCCGGAGTTGGTGCTGGTGCTGGTCGCGGTGATCCTGCTGGCCAGCCTGTTGTGTGTCGGCAGCGCCAAGGCTTCGGCACGAGCGGCGCCGATGGTGGTGGCGGCAGCGGAATAATCAGCTGGCGGCCAGGCGTGTAGGCGGATGCCGCGCAGCACGGTGACGGCGGCCAGCACGCGACCGCGCAGTGTGATAGTGGCTGGCGGCAGGTCCTCGATACGGTCGAACAACGGGGCGAGGCGGGTGCGGGCGGCGTCGGGGTGGTCCAGCACCAGCAGCAGGACGTCGTCGCCGATGAAGCGGGCCGGATTGGTTGCAAAGCCGAACTGGCGTGCGTCCCTGTTGAGGCACAGCACGGTGACCTGGGGCCCCAGGGCGTAGGCGATCTTTCCGGTATCGCGCCAGTTGTCGGCACCGATCACAAGGCCGGGCTGGGTCAACAGGCCGCGTGCCGCCAGCTCGGATCGCAGGGAGGTCCAGTCGATGCCTTCGAGGTCCGGATCGCGCTTCGTCGCCGCGGCGATGGCCGGGCCGAGCCAGTCGAGCCGGAGCTGGATCGATACCACCGCGAGCGCGAGCACGACGAGGCCGGCGGTGGCGATCAGGCCACGGCGCGTCAGCCAGCCCTGGCCGCGCGCCACCGAGTGGCCGAGCAGTGGGAACAGCATCAGGTAGCCGGGTGCCGCCCAATGGAACAGCACGCGCTGGCTGGACCACGCGGCGATCAGCGCGAAGCCGAGGATCGGCGGGGCCGCGAGACAGCACAGCAGCCAGCCGCGCCACTCGGCGGGACCCTGGCGGAGTGTGGCGATGGCGGTGCGCAGCATCGGGACCCAGATCCAGGGCAGCAAAAACAGTGCTTCGCCGGCCAGGACGATGAGCGGGCCGAGCGGATGGAAGCGCAGGCCGGTGGCGCGCTCGCCTTGGAAGGCGAAGGACGCCCAGCCGTGGGTCGCGTTCCACGCGGCGACGGGCGCGAAAATCAGGGCGACGAGCAAGGCGGCGAGCCAGGGTGCCGGGCGGGTCAGCCAGTGGCAGTGGGCGGGGTTGGTCAGCAAATACAGGAATGCGCCGCCGAGCCAGAGGATCGCCGAATATTTCGACACCAGCGCCAGTCCGGCGAACAGTCCGCAGATCAGCCACCACGGCAGCGCTTGCCGGCCGGTGGACGGCAGGGCGCGGAGCAGCGCGAGCGTGGCGGCGAGCAGTGCGCAGTCGAGCGGGCCGTCGGGCAACACCCAGGTGCCGGTGGTGACGCCGAATACCGGCGACAGGTTCAGCAACAATGCGGCGGTGAGCCCGGCGCGCGCGTCGGCGATCCGCGTGCCGAGGCGGAACATCAGCCAGGTGGACAGCGCGAACAGCAGGATGAATGGCAGGCGCACGACGATCGGCGCCTCGGTGCCGAACAGATGCGCCGCGCCCCAGGACAGCCACCACGACGCTGGCGGGTGGTCGAAGTAGCCGAGGCCGAGCGTGCGCCCGGCGGCGACCATGTAGCTTTCGTCGACGCCGAGCCCGAGCGCCCAGCCGAAGCCCAGGCGCAGCAACGTGCTAAGCACGATAAGCGTAAGCAGTGGGGAAACGCTAAACCGGTTGTTCATGTGGCCGTGCGACGGAAGCGACATGCCGTCGTATTTCGACCGGTTCGGGCCCATCGAGGTATTCTCCAACCACGACTGGCGGCGGTTGCACCAGCGCGGCCTGTCGTTGGAGGCCGTGCATCACGCGCTGGCCACAATCCCTAAATCCGGCACGTCGGCGGAGACTATGATATACACCGACGGACACGTCGCCGCGGTCGTTAATGCGACGACTGGGATGATTGTCACTTTGTGGTGGATTCCGTGAACGACGCTGAGGCCAAGGCAGTCGCCAACGGCTCAACGCAC
Source organism: Acetobacteraceae bacterium (assembly GCA_035696165.1). GTDB lineage: Bacteria > Pseudomonadota > Alphaproteobacteria > Acetobacterales > Acetobacteraceae > Palsa-883. Next base: position 31,284 of record DASRQX010000395.1, read on the forward strand.
AACCGGCGGTACATGACGCCTGGGACCGCGTGCGGGTGCTTCTATTGCCTGCAGGTATTCCCGGCCGACGAGGTCGTGGGGTGGATTGACGACGGCCGGACGGCGCTGTGCCCACGCTGCGGAATAGATTCCGTCGTGCCTGGCGTGACCGACGGGGCGACCCTTCAGGCGTTGAACAATCGGGGCTTCGGCCGATCGCACCAACTGTCCGCGGCCGAGCGGGATGCCATGTCGGCACGCCCTCGGCGCGCGTCCGGTCGGTAAGTTTCCGCGACCGCTAAGCCTCCACCACTTTCTGCGTCTGCACGCCGAGGCCCTCGCACGACAGCCGCATCACGTCGCCGACCTTCAGGAATATCGGCTGCGGCTTGATGCCGGAGCCGACGCCCGGCGGGGTGCCGGTGGCGATCACATCGCCCGAGTGCAGTGTAATGAAGTGGCTGACATAGCTGACCAGCTTCACCACGCCGAAGACCATCGTCTTGGTGGTGCCGTTCTGCATCCGCTTGCCATTCACCTCGGTCCACAGCGGAACGTTCTGCGGATCGGGGACCTCGTCCTTGGTGACGACCCACGGACCCGTCGGGCCGAATGTGTCGCAGCCCTTGCCCTTGTCCCAGGTGCCCGCGCGCTCCAACTGGAATTCGCGTTCGGAGACATCGTTGCAGACGCAGTAGCCGGCGACATGATCCAGCGCGGCGTGCTCCGGCACGTAGCGCGCGGTCTTGCCGATGACGATGCCGAACTCGACCTCCCAGTCGAGCTTCTTGGAACCGCGGGGCATCTTCACGTCGTCGTTCGGGCCGCTTAGCGCGCCGAGCGATTTCAGGAAGATGATCGGCTCTTTCGGCAGCGGCATGCCGGCTTCCGCAGCGTGGTCGGCGTAGTTCAGGCCGATGCACACATAGTTCACCGGGCGGGCGACGCAGGACCCCAGGCGCACGCTGGCATCCACCTTCGGCAGCGTTTTCGGATCGATGCCGGCGATCATTTTCAGCGCTTCCGGCGACAGCGCGTAGCCGTCGATGTCGCGCACCACGCTGGCAAGGCAGCGGATGTCCCCGGCCGCATCGAGCAGTCCCGGTCTCTCGGCCCCGACCGGGCCGTAGCGCAGCAGCTTCATGGCGATGTTCTCCCTGTCTGCTAGGTGCAGTGTCTGCTAGGTGCAGTGACTACGTCTGGTCGCGAGCCAGCGGCTATTACCCAGCGGCTTTTACAACGTCCAGCCGCCATCTATCAC